>JAEORV010000518.1 GCA_016840695.1 Promethearchaeota archaeon | reverse complement strand
CGAGGCGTAGCTTATGAAAGACTTGGAGAAAAATATGCTGCAATACAGGATTATTCAGAAGCAATAAGGTTGCATCCTTCTAAAGATTTTTTTTTACGAAATCGAGGACGCGTTTATGCAGATATTTGTGACTTCAAGAATGCTATTTTGGATTTTTCAGAACTAATAAGAATTTCTTCAAATGATGCGAATGCATTTTTCTCTCGTGCAATATCTTATGAAAAGATTGGAAATAAAGATGGTGCCATGCAAGATTACACTGCAGCCCTCCGCATTGATCCAAAAATGACCTCGGCCTACCTAAAAAGAGGGAAATTATTTTTCGAAATGGGAGAGTTCAATGCTGCAATACAAAATTACAATAACGCAATTAATATAAGGCCGGATGACAAAAACGCATATATTCTTCGCGGTCGTGTTTATTACGACCAGAAGCTATTAGAGAATGCAATTCAAGATTTTTCAAAGGCTCTTTCATTAGAAAAAACAAGTGGTGACGCATTTTTATTACGTGGATTGTGTTACTTCGAGGCACAATTATACAAAAAAGCGGTTGAAGATTTCTCCGAAGTTTTGCGATATGACAAACTTAATGCCGGTGCATATTTCTATCGCGGAAAGTGCTACTTGGAGACTAATTTACTCGAATTTGCTATTCAGGATTTTAAAGATGCAATTGAAATAGAACCAGATAATGTGGAGTTTGTCACTTTTCTGCAAAATGCATATATTGATGCCGATGACCGTAATTCGGTCATTAAATGTTATTCAAAGCTCCTAAAAGAGGATCCAAATAATCAAGAACTCCTGAATAAGAGAGGAATTCTTTACTTTCAAGAAGAAGATTTTCAAGCCGCTATAGATGACTTTTCAAATGTAGTAAATATGCAACCTGACCAGCAGGAAACTTATATTTTTCGCGGAAAATGTTTTTTAGAGCTCGACCAACTTCAGTTATCTCTCGATGATTTCAATAAAGCATTGGAATTGAACCCTTTTGAAGCTAATGTGTACTATAACCGGGCTATTGTATATCAAAAAATGGGAGATTATTACGCTTCTTGGAGCGATTTCGCTATCTCGATGGATTTAGATCCTTTGCTAATTGATGCCCAAAAGAAAAAAGCCAATGTCTATAATGAAATGCAACCAATAAAAACGATTTTTCCTGAATGCATTAAAGCAATTGAAGAAAATTCCATATCTCACAATATGTTAATAAAATGTGGGGAAATTTATCGTGAAGAAGGAAAGCGAAGCAAAGCCTTGAACTTGTTTTCGCGCGCAATAAGAAATGCCCCAGAAGACGCTTATTCCCTATTACTACGAGCAAAAATTAATAGTGAATTAGGAGATCTTAGTGCTCCAATAGAGGACCTAAACAAGATCATTGATATAAAAAATGAAATTTCACCTGTATATAGATATATTGCTTACAAGATGCGCGGAGAAGCATTCTCCGAAATAGGGGAATTGAAACTTGCCATCGGTGATTTTCAACAAATGATCTTATTGAACCAGGACGGTTATTTAGGATATTACCAAAGGGGTTCAACACAATTACGACTTGGATTTTACAACGAGGCAATTAACGACTTATCAAAGGTTATTAAATTACGTCCTTCATTGACAAGAGCTTATTTCCTTCGAGGTTGTTGTAATTTCGAAATCGGTGAATTATCTTCCGCTATCCAAGACTTTTCGGAAGCTATCAGAATGGACCCAAAATATACTGAAGCATATGTAATGCGGGGAAAAATATATTATGAAAAAGCGGAAATGATCAAAGCAAAACTAGATCTAGATATAGCTCTTGAGTTAGACCCAAACAGAAATGATAAAGAAATTCTGACTGATATGAGAGATGGAAAAGAAATAATACTATCTAATTATAATAAAGAGCCGAAAATTCCTTTCAAATAGATTGATATACAGGTTTTATATGCGTACCCATATATTTTGTAACTAATACTTTTCTACCAGGAGAGAAAATTCTCCTTTTGCCATGGCAGCCTCAGTTTCTTTAAAGATCGTTCGAAACTGTGTTAGCTTAAATCATTGCCAGGAAGTACCGGAACATTATTTTGATGTGCGAAATCTATGATCTCAATCATACTTAAAATATGAGAGCTCCAGCCACTACTTTGATGCTTCTGATGTTGATCTAAAATATATTTCCGTATTTTGTCCCACTCATGAATGAATATCTCCTTTTCCATCATATTTTTCCCAGGAGAAGGAAAACGGTTTAAGTACTTTCCGGCGCCGGAAACTATATTCAGATGTTGATTTAATTCGGAAGGAGAGAACTATCTTCCCTTGATCGTATGTCTGCAGTATTTACCAAACATGATTGTAAATTTCTCGTCTAGAACAAAGTTCTCTATGCAAGAGAACACCGATCATAATAAAATTATGATAACAAAGTTTTTTTAGAGTACCCTTTATCTAACCAACACTTAACAAGAGGTGCACCGGGATGCATCAGCTCCACCCATATTCCAAAACCAAATTGCTGCTTTCGTGCCAGCGTATGGGAAAACGCACTCTTTTAACCGTTCCCCTTTTCCTCCTCATCCTCACCACTGCCTGCGCCTCCCAGCCGCAGCCCGTTTCCACCCCCGATATGAACGCCCTCGCCACCCAGATGTGGGTCGAGATCTCCGTCAAAAACACCCTCGAAGCATCCAT
>JAEORV010000517.1 GCA_016840695.1 Promethearchaeota archaeon | reverse complement strand
AAGACGTTGAAAGGTTAATTGAAAATATCGATGTTATTGCCTTGGCTTACTGTTTTTGCCGCCATAAAAAATTTCTTCTCAATGATCCTTGTAAATTAAACGCTCCACGTGAAAATTGCTTCTATCTTGGGAAATTCGGTGAATTTCTTATTGAACACGGCTTTGCCAAGAAAATTTCCAAAGAGGAGGCAAGGAAAATCTTGAAGGAATCTGAAGATTCGGGACTTGTTCACAAAACCTTTCATCATCGTGGAGATCCAAATTTGGAGGAAATCCAGATCTGTAATTGTTGCAAGTGTTGTTGCGGCTTTTTTGACTTGTATTATTCTGGTGTGTTACCAATTCAATCGCTGACATCTTATCTATCTAAGGTTGATAAAGAAACATGTATTGGTTGTGGTACTTGTGTTGAGCGATGTCCTACCGAGGCTATAGATTTAATAGATGAAATTGCAGAAGTTAACGAAGATAAATGCATTGGTTGCGGCTTGTGCGCTCACTTCTGTCCTGAAAAGGCAATTAAACTAAAGCGGACTGGACCTAGAGATGTTTTTATACCAATGGTTAAATTAAACGAGTGAACACTTTATCCCATGCTTTTCAAATATTGAATGATCAATTCAGCAGCCGCATCTATTCCGCTTAAAGTTGAGATTTCTGGAACGTTGTGACTATACATGGTCGGTATTCCAATAAGTGCAGATGGGATTCCGTGCCATTTTTGCGCCTTGCCAGCGTCTGAGCCATAAAATTCGCAAACACCATTTTGATATGGCAGGTTATTCTTCTCAGCTACATTCATCAAGGTTTTACAAAAATCGTGGTCTAACACCCCAGATCCCCTCCCTTCTTGCCATATGATAACGGGTCCTTTATCGAGTTTAATATCGGAATTCACGCTTCCCGAAAAATCTGCAACCAATCCAATATCTACACCGATTACTCTATCAACGGAGTTATTCCTTACAAAATAATGGGCACCTTCCGTTCCAATTTCTTCTCGGGTGGTTGCTACTAAATAAACGTCGTGAGATATTTTCAAATTTCCAAAATCGTTCATTAACCTATCGATAATTTTTTGGGTTATTACGATTAGGCAAGTTGCTGCGGCCAAATTATCCATTGAATATCCCGCTATTATATCATCGTTAATTTCAGGATTTAGAACCCCAAATTCTCCAGAGAACACAAATGGTGCTCCAACATGTATTTTATAATCGTTTTTTGCCTCGTCTTTACTGCGAGCTCCAATATAGATCTCCATTTCTAAAGGTTCGAGTTTTTCTTTCACCCTTAAACTCTCTGGCGTTGAATGTGTTGATCTTCCACTGATGACTCCTTTTATCCATTTTCCATCCTTGTTTAATATTTCTATTGTTCTTGAGACGAGCCACCGTCCTTCGTAACCTCCTCTCTTTGAAAATTCTAAGGTACCATTCTTTCTAATTTTGCGAATTGTTCCCCCAATTTCGTCAATATGGGCAAGGATGGCAATTGCTTTTTTCTCCGAAGATGATCCTTTCAGTTTTACGAAATAATTTTCAAGCGCATCATTCTTCACGGAGATATCTTTGTTTGCTAGAATTTTTTCCATTTCTTTCTTAAATAGCTCACCTCGGGGTTTCTCGAGTCCTGAAGGCGCTCTCTCGACGGCCAAGGTTTTAATAATTTCAAGGATTTCTTTGTTATTCATGGTTTCTTTCACATTTGAATTTAATATGCAAGATCTCAAAAATTATATTTAATTACTTTTAAGACATATTGTATAAATAATAAAAGTTTTTGATGACATCATGGTTGAGCACGAAAAAAAAGTAATTGAGAAACTACTTGGCATTGAAGATTTCTATGAGCTAGCCGTGAGAGTATCAGATACCGATTTAATGGATGTTGTTCATAGCAATATTTACATAACTTATTTTGACGAGGGTTTCATAAGCTTTACATCAAAATTGAATAAGAATTGCGGAGCATTACATAAGGAAGGAATCGTTTTTCCAGTTAGGAAGGTTGAAATCGAATATCTTAACTCTGCAACATTTGGTGACACGGTCCTCATCCACACGCGAGTTTTACAGGTTGGAAACACTTCCATTACATTATCCATGGACTGCTATAAGAATACTAAATCTAATGACACATTACTCGTAAAAGGTCGCATCGTTAGGTTAATAATGGATTTGAAAACGAATAAATTAATCAAGATTACAGATTTCTTTAAAGATATAATATAACTATAGAATACCGATTAGAGCTCATGTCAGAATTAGAAAAAAAGGTCAAGCAAAAACTCCTTGATACAAGGGATTCCACCACTTTAAAAGTTAGAGTAGACGATACTGATTTAATGCAGGTAGTGCATTTTAAGAACTATTTAATGTACTTCGATCAAGGGTTTGTAAGTTTCATGGATGGAATAATTCAAGGTGTTTCAAACTGCGTGGAAAAAGGAATCGTGTTTCCAGTTAAAAGGATCGAAATTATTTACGAGAATTCCGCAAAATTCGGCGATAACGTGTTAATTGAAACGCGAGTGAAAGAAATAGGAAAAAAATCAATCACATTTTTGCACGATCTTTATAGAGAATCCGATAGAGCACTATTGGCTAAGGTAGAAAGCGTGAGACTGGCAATGGATTGGAATACAAAGCAACTGCTAAATGTAATCGAGTTTTTTGCTAATTATGTCTAATT
>JAEORV010000516.1 GCA_016840695.1 Promethearchaeota archaeon | reverse complement strand
GTTAATAGCTATAAACACAATAGTCTAACATATTCTTCCAAAAGATCTATATTTTTAATCTATTGATGTCAATATCATTAAAATCAGATCAAAAGCACTCATATTTGTTCATTTCTTCCAGCTTGAACACGCCAAATCTCTCCATTCTCTTGCGAGTGAGCGTTTTCCAGCCCATC
This sequence comes from Promethearchaeota archaeon, assembly GCA_016840695.1. GTDB lineage: Archaea > Asgardarchaeota > Lokiarchaeia > Sigyniarchaeales > SOKP01 > FT1-020. Next base: position 2,519 of record JAEORV010000516.1, on the reverse strand, counting down.
CTCGAGTCTTTTAGGCACAATTGTGTTTTATACAATTTCATGATATTGGATAATTTTTCGTTATAATCGGATATTTTAATTTTCAAGTATTTTTCCTTGGGAGCTTTCATCACATTATAGAGAGCGTACACATAATATTCAATGTCCAAATCAAGTTCTCTTGCAGCTATTTTTGCGATCGTGTGCGTGGCTTGATGGTCGTTGTGGTTGTTATTATCACAAGGCATGACGATCCTATCCGCGTCCATTATGATTTCTCTAGAGAGAGAGACTCCGAGTTCAATGTTATTTTCAGCGTCTTGATCGTGTATTTTCAAAAAATGAGCGTTTTTTTCGGGTAATCCAAAAGCTCTTGCCACGTCTTCTGCCTCTTTCAAGCATATTTCTGCTAATTCGTCTCCCGACAAGTTAATGTAATCGGCAGCTTTATCTTCCAATAGCTGATCTTCTTTTATGCCCCATTCAATTAGGGCTCGATTGTCAGTCACATAAATCACGTGGACGTCGTGTCCTTCTTCCATCCATTTTAACACGCTTCCCCCGCAACCAAAAATCTCGTCGTCAGGGTGAGGTGCAAACACTACGATTTTCAATTTTAATTTCTCTCTTAAATGTGAATTAGATATTACATATAGATTTTTATTACTAAAAAGACTTTAACTAATAAAAGTCTTTAAATTTTCTTATCATTACACAAGGGGTATAAAAAATGGAAAAAAAAGCAACAAGTGTTGTAGCATTTTATTGTATAGTGTCCATAATTGCTATAATATACTTTTCATTACCGTTTTACATATTAATGTTTGCTCCATTTCTCTTAATTTCTATAGGACTCGCCGCCGCTTCACGGTTTAAAACATCAACTATATTTGGTTTCTTCTGGACCGTGATAACCGGAGCTATTTTGATCCCTTTGTTCATAATTTTCTTCTTTACATCAGGAATCGTTGCTATTACCACTTATTTTGGCGTAGGATTAATTTTTCACGCCTTAGTATGCGTTTCTAATTGGGCAATGTACAAACTAAGTAAACAAGGGTTTTCAAGGGTTAGAACACCGCGGAAGGGCGTCGTTGAATCTGATATATCTCATTATTGCAGGTATTGTGGTGCTGAAATCAAGGAAGGTGAAGTTACTTGCCCAAATTGCAGTTCAAGTCTGATGGAAGACTAGCTAAAGTTATTTAACGAATCAAAAATGAATAATATTAACATGCCTTCTTGTGAGAAATGTGGAGTGAAAATTTCAAAAGAACAATTTCAAAACTTTAATAAAAAATGTTCCGAATGTGTGAACGAGGATTTGGATTTCATTTTCGACCAAGAATGGAATCGCGTGAAAAAGGGCGGTTTTGGATAAAGGTTTTACTTTAATTCAAGGTTAATTCTTGCTTTAATTCAGAATATAGAACATGTTTATCTTGAGGCGATAATTTATTAAGGGGACGACCGATTTTATTAAAATTATCGGGAGGAACGTCCATGTATAAGGCTAAAAGGATTATTAATAGGTTTCTAATCAACTCTTTGTTTCCCGTGAGCTTGAGATAGAGCATTAGCCTCGTGAGCGTGTTGAAACCTAATGATTCTATTTTTTCTCCTTCTTTCAAATTTCCCTGAGAGCGTTCTATCATTTTCAGGTAAAATTTCAACTCATCATTTTTTTTCACTGGTAATCCCATTTTTTATAAACGCGATCGTTCACTTTTTTTTATCATTTAATTATAAAAATACCGAAAAAATGTGAGTTTAAATACATGAACATTGATTTATCGATAAATAATGCGAGAACTATAATCGTGACAGAAGGTTTAAACGACAACAAGTCGGAATCGTTTGAACACTTGAGAATTAAAAGGTTCTTACTCGAAAATTTACCAGAAAATAACGATATTAAAGAGATCAAGGAAGAACTTGCTTTAGGAAACAGGATAGCAGATATATATTTGAAATTAGCAAGTGGAAAGGAAGTAGTGATTGAAATCCAGCACTCAAAAATCATTGAGGAGGACTTGATCGTACGCACAAAGGATTATACTAACATGGGATATCACACCCTATGGTTGTTAAACGGGACTTCGCATGACAGACACTCACGAATCGACGAGATCTTCGCTTCAAAAGCGGAGATATTCTTACATAGTATCTATAAAGGGAGAGTTTACTTTTTGAACGCTTTAAAATTCGAAGGAATCACATCGAGCGTGTATCCACTGCATTATACTTACTTACAAGAGGTAAGAAAAGCTCGAAATGGGGGGTATTCTTACTTTCGAAGGTCTCCAACCGTTCGAAGCTTGATTCCAGGGATAATGCCATCGCTAGAAATAGCAGTTTTTAGGCACAAGGGATATAAATTAGCAAGATTCACAGATCAAAACGTGAAAAAACAGTGCCTCGAGTTAATATCTAGAGCTTTAAATGACCAAGATGAAATATTGGGAGCATTGAAAGAGGTTGGACAGGCTTTATCCCCAAGAGAGAAATTTCTGACCTTCCTGATGTCCGAGTTCCAGCCA
>JAEORV010000515.1 GCA_016840695.1 Promethearchaeota archaeon | reverse complement strand
ATGATCGCTGTAATTCTGTTAAATATAAAACTCCTTCAGGCTTTAAAACCCGAATAATTTCTTTTAATACTTGCGGTTTATCACGGATTTCGTGAAGGACATAGGATATATTCACGACGTCAAAGAAATTCTCTTCATATGGAATATCCGTTGCGGATCCATGCTGAAAAATAGTTTTTTCCTCCACGTTCTCCAATGTGGCGTTCTTTTTCACGGTTTCAAGTGCATTATGAGATAACAAGCGATCAAAAATATCAATCCCATGGATGTGCCCTCCGTTTTTTAAGTTCTTCGCCATGCCAATCGCAACCCTTCCAGTACCACATCCAATATCTAAAATCTTCGGAGCTTCTAAATTTATAATCTCAGGCAATTTCATGGTTGGATGTGCCATGTTCTTATCAGTGATTAAATTCATTGCTAGAATGCCTATTCCAGGCCATAAAAATATCAAAGCAATACCTAATCCCGAGGATAATAGAATTAATCCTAAAAATCCCCCTGAGAAGTTACTCAGGATTATCATCCCAATTCCTCCCGAACCAATTAAAATCAGCACAAGCATGACCTTTTTTAAATACCATCCGTATTCTACTTTCTCTTTAAAATCTTTAATCATTTTAGGTTCTTCCATTTTATTTTTCATTTTCTAATCAACTCTCTATTTATATTACCATGTGCTTAAACTTTACAATTTTAAAACCTGAGTTCATAGAATGATATCCCTACGAGGAAGAATAAAACGCTTATTATCAAAAATGAAATGATATTCGTTATTACCCTATTTAGAATTCTATTGTTCTTCCTTTCATCCCAATTCCTTCTTGTATCTAATAGCTTGGTTTTCATCATCATATAGTGTCTCATTGTTTTAAACATGTAAACTCTTGATCTAGAAGAATAAAAGAAGATATTTAAATGTTATTGTGTTGATAACATTTCGACAACTTTAAATATCATGAAATCAATTATTAATTAATGAAGACTCAATTAGGAAATGAAGAAGAATACGTTCAAATCTTACAACAAATTGGCTTAAACAATAGCGATGCGACGTTATATTTTGCTTTACTCAAAGAAGGACCTAAAGGATCAACGGTTTATGACCTTGTTCATCATTTTGAGGGTAACCTCAAAAGAACTACAATATATTCCATCTTGCGTAAATTAATTAGCATGGGTTGCGTAAAGGAAGGAAAAACCAAGGACAATGAAAGAAAAGCGACAGTTTTCATAGCAATTCAACCAACAACTTTTTTTAAAAAGCTTATTGCAGAAAAAGAGAAGGAAGTAGAGAACTTAAAAAAAATAGAGGATACCCATGTTGAGTATTTAGACTTGCTATATCAGAAAGGAGGTGAATACGCATTGAATGATATTGATGAGGTCCTCCATCCTTACTTGCAACCTCTTATAAATAAGGGGTGGAAAATTACCTCTTTTAGTCACACAAAGGGAATGCCCATGTTTGAGTATGAAGTGTACGATATAATGTTTAGACCAAAAGGATTTCGCTATATTAACGAGGTAAGTTTCCACGCTTTCATTTTTGATTATGATATAGAACACGACGAAAACGGTCTTGCTTTCTTCATAAGAGGGTTAAAAAAAAAGACGAACGAAATCATCCAGTACTTCAGTCAACTGAAAGAATATACTCTTGAAGACACAAATCTAATGTTCTTCAATAAGACTTATTCTGGATTTCACTTGTTGGTGAAGGTAGAGGAATTAAAAAGATCAAAATACTATGAAAAAATTCCAGATCAAGTCAGAACGTATTGGAAAGAAGAAGAGGACGTTGAACACGTGAAAATCAAGTCTAGCGGGAATATTACGGAGGAGAGAGACTACACGACAATGGATAAAACAATCAACAGCGCAACAATAGAGGTATGGCAGGCAGTTTCAATCCCTATTGGAAACAAGTTATTTTTTCTCTGGGCAGAATCTCATAAACTTCTAAAGACGATGATAGAACCCATTTTTAAAATCGAAGGCATCATGTAAATGATGTTCATGGAAAAAAATTATTGTCTTAAGAATCTGGGGTTCTAACCGATTCATAGATAAATAAAAATTGGGCTACTAATGTTTAATATAGTTCAAAATAATATTTTCATTTAATATTAATGTCATGAATGACATAAGACTAAAAAGATAAAATAAAATTTTTAAATATTCCTTGTTTGAAAAAAAACTAAAGAAAGAGAGTCGAATCTCATGAGTGAAGAGAAAGTAAAAAAACAGAAATATTCCGGATTGGATAGGGAATATCCACGCGCTCACCTGTATCATAGCCTCCTCCCTGTTGTTTTCATAATCGTTTGGATAATTGATACTATATTTCTCTCGTTAACCGTTTGGTTAAATGATTTCGTACCTTTGGCATTAAGGATCGTTTTATTCGTTCTTTTTTTTGGTTTGGCTTTATTATTCGTACAATTATCGCATAACGTGCTATTCAAGGATCATGAACCTTCAGATACCCTCTTAATTAAGGGCATATTAAAACGCACACGAAATCCCATGTATTTTGGCATCCTTTTGGTGTATCTTTCGTTTATTTTATTATCGATCTCAGTTATTTGCATTGGGTTATTCGTTGGCATCATTATTCTGTACGATAAAATGGTTAATTTTGAGGAGGATATTCTCGAGGGGATGTTTGGAAAAGAATATCTTAATTATAAGAAAAAAGTTCCA
>JAEORV010000514.1 GCA_016840695.1 Promethearchaeota archaeon | reverse complement strand
TCAATGTGAGTTCTCAATTTCATTTTGAATAAATTATTTTTATGTTTGAATTTGATATCAAAGCTCTAAGTTAAACTAAAAGAGTTTAATAAAATAAAATAAAAGAAAAATAAAAAGAAAATGAAATTATTTTGTTTCATCAAGCATGTCGCTAAAGAGCCTTTTTGCTGCGTCAATCCGAGTTTCTTCGCCGATTTGTACCACATTTTTTAAAGAAATCGCTTCCTTTGGGCAAACGGCAATGCATTGAGGTTCTTTCTTGCCAACTTCAGGATCAATAAATTCTTCCTTCATGTTCTCGCATAAATCGCATACTAGAGCTTTTTGGGTCCTTAAGTGTAAAGACATTACCCCAAAATCGCAAGCTCGCACGCAAAATCCACAACCATTACATTTATCCTCATCAACTACTATTGATGCATCAGGACCATGTTCTAAAGCTTTTTCAGGACATGATCGAATGCATGGGGCGTCTTCGCATTTTTGGCAAGCTAATGCCACATTTAAAATAGGTTCGATTCTTATCCTGTGAATTCTCGTGTTTATAGGATTGAATTCTCCATCGTGAACAAATGAGCATACAGACTCGCATGTTTCGCAACCTGTACACAAATCAGCATTCACGACTATAAATTGGTGATGTTTTTGAGCTTTTGGTGACATTTATTTCTTACCTCCTAGCTTACCAATTACGAAATCCATTCCAAGTTCTTTCAATTTTGCGTCAGTAGGGATTCCAGTCTCTTTATCCCACCCTCTTACATCATAGTAGGCGCTTAAAACAGATTGGTATCCTTTTTCCTCGAGCGTGAAGCCTTTAGCTGGTCCTTTAGTATGTGCTTGTTTAAAGAATCTCTCAGGAGGATGATCATCTGCTCTTGTCCATCCTTCTCTAATATTGAAGCATTTAGAGAGAGTCACTATGGCATCTCCTCGTCGATTAATTGATTCGCCTGTGGCTGGAATTCCCGTAACGAGTTCATAAACTTTCGCCATCTCATCGTCGTTTTCGTAAATTCCTCTCGTGAATTTACATATAATATATGAATCAACAATCGCATAAATGTCTTCGGTCGCTTTAATCTTCTTACCGCGTTCTAGGGGTTTATCGTATCCAAATCGGTCAAAGGTACCTTTAGCGTCTAGACCATACGCACCATTTCTTAAATGGCAAGCGCCTCTAATTGAAACACTTTCTCCGACCGCAAAACTTGTCATGCCATGAATATCAAAAGCAGGCATTTCTAAGCCTTTAATTTGCATTCCATAATAGCTGGCGTTTTTCCGTCCCATTTCTTCCAATCTTTCTCCTGCGGCTTTACAACCGTCTCCGAAGATTTTTCCCGGGAATCCTTCGCCAAGAATCATCTGTTCGTTGAATTTTACTAAATTAACTGTAGATCCAAATGGCAACTCATAGCCTAGATCTTCTTTAGTAATTAAACCTTCTTCGTAAAGCTCACATGCCATTGAACAAGTGACTCCACCTGATATTGCGTCAATTCCTAAGTCGTCACATTGTGAAACGCACTTAAACACGGTTGGCCAATCATCACATCCCGTATTAGATCCATAAGAATAACACATCTCGACATCAATCGAAGAATACAAGTTTGGCCAATGAGGATGCGTCTTAGGAACACGAGTGATATGATCACAAGCGATTGAACATTGAGAGCAAGCAACTTTTTTAACTACCCAATCTTCATTGAGGGTGTCTCCTGTAAAGGTACCGTCATCAATCTTATCCCACGTGCCTTCACGATAATTACGAGTAGGAAACATTCCAAGTTTATTATAGCTTGTTATACCAGCTGGCGTGCCTAAATCTCGATATTTGGCTGTGGCTGGACCATTAGCAACTTTAATTAATTTCTTAGCAAGTTTATAGAATTCAACGGGTTGAGCTACTTTAGTTCCTTTTGTACCCCTGAAGGCTACCGCTTTCAAGTTTTTAGAACCCATTACTGCACCCATACCTGTCCTTCCTGCTTGACGATTTCGATCGTTTGTTATGCATCCTAATCGGGACATTCGTTCTCCAGCAGGTCCGATTGCCATTACTCCAACGCGTTGGTCTTGAAATTCTTCTCTAATGATTTCTTCGGTATCAAAACAGCCTTTGCCCCATAAATCTTTAGCAGGAGCCAAGTATCTATCGTCGTCATCAACGACTAAATAGACAGGTTCTGGAGATTTTCCTTTGAACACGATCATGTTAACTCCTGCTCTACGAGCTTGAGCGCCGACTGACCCCGATGAAATTGCCATTCCAAACATTCCCGTTAAGGGAGATTTAGCAAATACTCCGTATTTAGAAGATGTTGGTAAAATCGTAGTTGGAAAAGGACCGTGAGCATAAACAAATACGTTGTCGGGACTTAATGGATCGACACCCGGTGTTAATTCATCCCATAATACTTTTGCACCAAAACCATAACCTCCAATCCAGTCGCGGCAGAACTCTTTTGATATTGTAGACTCCTTGATCGTCCCATTTGTCAAGTCTACATCGAGCCTTACCTGCGTATAACCAGTAATTTCGTCTGGAATTGGTACATCCTTAGATTTACTCATAGTTTTTCATCAAATTGTTTTTTTTAATAAATTAAAAAATTTAATATGTAATTATATAATCAATCTAATTTAAAATTCTCATGTTTAAGTAGGTATGATAGAGAAAAGAATATTGATTGGTATGCTCAAAC
>JAEORV010000513.1 GCA_016840695.1 Promethearchaeota archaeon | reverse complement strand
GCGGGTCTGCGAGTCTCTTACTTATATACACTATATTTATTATTTACTTTATATATTTTAATATAATTATTACTATAAATAATAATTATTTATCATTATTTATAATACCGATATCTGAATATGTATTAAATCTCTTAATGTATTCACTATTTTTTTCTCCCAACTACACTAAATGTAAGTAATGCACAATTTCGCAAGACGGAATGGGAGGTGATTGTATATTTCTTCGAAACGATTGTCAACAATGCCAGAATCTTCGTAGAAACAATCGAAAAAATCAACAAGACTCTTTTTTTCTGTAATCTTCTTACTTATTATATTTTCAAAGAAGTCAGGTTTCAATATCCACGCATGGGTCGCATGTTTTGCGTATGCCTCGTGACAGATCTCATCCACGAGAATTTTCAGGAGGTTTTTAACATCCTGATGAACATATTGGAGTTTCGGTGGATGAAATGAAAAGTTTCGGTGTCGTAGAAAGGATTCGAGTACCTTTTCAGGGAAATTACGATACTTTTTCCGTGCTGCTATGGATCGTTTTCCAGCTCGTTTCCTCCCCTTCGATCGTTTCTTTTCCCCATGGTTCTTGACTTTTGGAACATTTATTTTTTGTCTGAAATCTTTGATCTCCCCATCTGTCAAGGTATTCATACCTTTGCAGAACACATACCCGCGGATAGAAAATAACGCCCTCCGACATTCTTTGCAGTACGGGTTGTGTTTTGAGACACGGGTCTTTAGTTGAGATCCACACCCAATGCATGGTATCTTCTTTATCTTCTTAAGCTTAGTCTTTTTCTCAATAAGCCACTTTTTCGCGAAGTCGGGGTAATACTCCCCCATTAATTTGCGACACATCACCCGGTCAGTCAGGGTCATATGTTTTAGGATATTTACGAGTTGTTTGTTCTCGCAGAAAGTGTTGCCCACATTATAGTAATGTGACCCCCCTGAACCAATTGTGCATTTCCGCGAAAAGAAGTGCTCGGCGAGCGCCTTGATGTCGTTTTCCGCAGTGGACTCAGTAGTGTCCAGACACTCAAAGAAGCAGTTCACGATCAATTTTCCCCAGTCATAATTCATGAACTGGATGAAAAAGGGAAGAACGCAAAGGGCTATTTCGATGATCGGTTCTTTCATTTCTCCGGCGATATGTTTGTGAACCTTTGAATACGAATACATCGTCCCCCAATCGATAATATATAAGTTCTTTCAAATTATTTGTTTACATTTTTTTTAATAATAATTTCTGATAATTTTTAGTTTGGGATTTACCCGAATTTCGAAGAAATTTGGGGAAAATAACCGGAAACTTCCCCTCGCCACCTAAGTTTACCAAGGAAACCTTAAGCGTCACCTGGAATATATCCTATATTTTTCCTGGAAAAGGAAGAAATCCTGGAAAATTTTAAGGAAATTTCCCAAACCTGCTTAAATTTGGCCTTATTTTAAATCTATTTTTGGGAACATTACCAGATATTTTCCATTTTCCATAGTCGTATATTATATTTTAGGGAAAAATATTAAAATATTTCCCTAAAAAAAATGTAATCAGAATTGTTAAATAATCAAATATATTGTAGGTTAGAACAATGAGTTCTTCTACCCATTTTCAGTTCTGCCTGGGTGCACATACATCGCAAAAGCAGCTTGCAGCGCAAGAAAAAGTCAAAAAGACTCTTGCGCGTCTCACTTCCCCCTCGATAGCAGAAATTTGCTTTGAGTATGCGAGGGAGCTAAGCGAGGAAGAAAAAACCACAGGTGCTATAGCTTGGTATATGATACGCATGCTATTGCCTGGTGAGATTTCAGCCAAATTTCACTATGTGGTGGCCCAGGCCCTTGACGTTAACAAGTACCAAAGCATTGCGGGCATCAGAATGTCCGTAGAGTGTACTCTACCCCAAGTTTTCAACAAGGGTGGCAATATCCAGAGACCATGGGTAACTTGGACTCCGAATAGAACTTCGTTGTGGAATGTTCTGAGAAGCCTTTCTCAAGATGAGAAAAGCGCTCTTTATTATGAGCTTGTTGACCGGTTTCCGTCGTTCTGCAACTCGAAGAAGATTGGGATAAAACCCAAAACTGTTATCAAGAAATCTAAAAAAATTGTTCGACAGCAACTAACGAGAGAAGAAGTGCTTCAACGACGAGTTCAACGACGAGCAAGAAAGAAGGACGATAAGAAGAAGAGGATTATCAAATCCCTTCTTAATTACAAGGATAAAGAGGGAATCCCCGGCTACGTCTATTATGATATGAAACAAAGGAGGTTTGAATCAGGGTTAAAAGCCTACGAAAAATATCTTTGATTTTCAAATCTTTTTTCGTGATTAAAAATAGTATTGGTTAGACTTAAACAAAAATCTAATTATAGTATAATAATGGAAGATAAACAAGAACTGAAAGAATGTCAGTTATGCCACCAGATGATTCCTAAGGACCAATTCTACAAAAGAAAGGATAGAAATGGAGAACATAATTGGACTATGAGTTACTGTGGCCCATGTGATGCTATAAAAGTTAATGCTTCAAGCTCTAAAAAACCTGAAATTTTTCCTGTTTTTTAGCTGTAAAATACACTATTTTCATCATATTTTGAGAACGTTTCTGTATTTTTTCCATTTTTATAGTAATAACTAACATTTTTGGGAAATATTCCAATAATTTTCCAGAATAAAACCAACTATTTATATGAAATTGATTTATTATATAAGTAT
>JAEORV010000512.1 GCA_016840695.1 Promethearchaeota archaeon | reverse complement strand
TCGATCACTTTCTTAATAAACTTGGGCTTTTTTATCGTGTATTTCGCAAACGTAGAAAATCCCATTGGTTGCCAGCTATTCTCGAACGGTCCGCTTCCAGGATAGCAAATAGGATAAATTTTACTGCTATATTCATCAACGATCGTTTTATAGAAATTCTCCATGTTTTTCAAAAACTTTTCAAATAGTGGTTCTTTTTTATTAATCCAATCGTCCCACTCTTCTTCTGTTTTTAAAAGACCACGAGTATATCCTATTAGAGGATTTCCTAACTTATCAGTTCCAATATCCCAAACGCGTCCATTTAAATCGTGAAATACCATTCCTAATTTGGTGCTAGGATCTTTTTGAACCATCATTTTCGTATAGATCGCCCAATTGGCGTCAAATCCCAATTTGATGGAGCTATCTAAACAATCTCTTATTTGCTTCAAGAAAAAATTGTACCAAACGCTACTTCTATTCATTGCAGCTTTAACAATCCCTTTTAAAACGGGTTTCTTCAAAAGCTTGGCAAGATCTTGTGGTTTTTTATCTAAAATCAAGTTGCTAGTTGTCGGATCAATAATCAGTCCCATTATGGGCACTCTATCTGGTTCTTCGTGATTAAATGTTGTCATCAAGCGTTCTCTAAAATCTATATTGATCACCTATGTGTTTTAATATTAAATTATATAGTAAAAAGAAGATTCAAATAATAGTTATTCTTTATTAAATAAAATTAACAATTGTAAAAGAGATTAGATTTTATTTTTAAATACGTGATAAAAATGAAATTACTTAAAGAAAAAGTAAATCCTTTAAACGAAATCAATGATAAGTTTCTTGCTAAGACTTTAGAAGCAACCAAAATTCTTCACGATCGAATTTCAGATTTAATTGAAGGGAAACTTGACAAAGAAGGATTAAAGGGCGTGATATTATGTGAAAAAGAGTGCGATAAATTAAAAGAAGAATATATTAAAATTCTATTTAAAGATAAAAAAGCGCTCCCTTTTCTCGTAGAAGATCGTTATAAAATAATCACGATGGTAGACCACATGACAGGGAAAAACGAATTATTAGCTCGTTTTATTAGAGCTTTCCCTTTTGGTATATATGACGATATTAAAGAGCAATTAATTGAATTTAATGGATTATATCATGAGTGTATTAAAGATTTAATTGACTGTGTCATTTTAATGGAGACTAACTTCGACGAGGCATTTGAAAAAACATTTGAAATCGAGTTGGATAGAAGAACTGCAAAAAAAATGAAATACCGGATGTTTGATAAACTTTATCAGAAAAAAGATAACATGTTGCAGATATATCTTACATCCAAACTGATTGCTTATACTTATGACGTTGTGGATGCGGCAGAGGGTATTTCAGACTACTTGCGAGGATTAATTATAAAATATCCTTCAAAATAAAAACTACAGGAGAAATGTATAATAAATGAGTGATATCACTCCAATCATCATTGCTTTCATTGTAATTTCGATAATAATCGCATTCGCTATAGGGGCAAATGACGAGACGTTTGCTGTAACCTACGGCTCAAAAACGCTCACAATGAAGCAGATATTGATTTTAGCAACGATTTTTGCGATAACTGGAGCAGTGTTATTAGGAGAAGCTGTAAGTAAGACGGTTGGGAAGGGTGTTCTCAGTATAGATTTAACCGATGCAATTACCATAACCGTGTTAATTTCAACGATAATTTGGTTGATTTTATCCTCAGCGTTAGGGTTGCCTATATCAACAACTCACGCAACAATAGGCAGTATCTTGGGGATAGGATTACTGATAGGAGGCGTGGGAGGCATTGGCTGGTCAAAATTAATTGAATTGAGCGCTTGGTGGATATTAAGTCCTATCATAGGTTATGTCATTACTTTCATAACATATAAACTCTTACATAAGCATGTTATAAACAAATTGAATGGATTTCAACAATTTGAAAGAGCAGAAAAAGTGTTTGCATTAATTTTACTGGCTGTAATATGTTGGACTGCGTTTTCGCGAAGCGGAAACGATGTTTCTAATTCTGTAGGGATCGTCGTGGGAGCAACAGAGGGAACTATTGAAATAGGAGTTCTTTTAATTTTTACAGGATTAAGTTTTGCTGCGGGAATAGTAATTCTTGCAAGAACGCTCATTAAAAATGTTGGTACGATCACGGAACTACGCCCAAGTACTGCATTTGCTGCGCAGGTTCCGACGGCAATTGTATTATTCCTTGGAACACTCTTTGGTATTCCTTTATCTGGTTCACACATGCTCGTTGCATCTTTGATAGGTTTGGGAAAGGCACAACATGCCCCAAAAAATAAAGGAAACATGAGGATTGTTTTTATCTGGTTCCTAACGTTCCCAATGGCTGCAATATGTGCAATTATTCTATACTTTCCAATAAGTGCGCTCGTACTGACTTAACAGTATAAATGCTCCTTCTTTTCAATTTATGAAATAAAATAGAATAAAAAATATTAAAAAAAATAAGATAAAGTAAGGATCTTTTATATATCTCTTTCTGAAACGGTTTTCCTGTTGTTCGCCTTGGTTCTTGCTATTGCTTTATCAAGAATGTCAATGATGATGTTATTTAATGCATCTCCATCAAGAATAGCGCTGGATGTATTGCATCCCTTCCCTTTTATAAATTCTCTTACCTTAGATTTAACGAATAAAGGTTCAGACTTGCCTTTTTTTGCCATTTTTTTTTCCTCTTCACTC
>JAEORV010000511.1 GCA_016840695.1 Promethearchaeota archaeon | reverse complement strand
TATTCAATCTTTCGTGATGTTGTAATGCCTCTTCTTTTTTAGACATTTCGATTTCCTTTCGTTTACTCTACAATTTTATTATATCGTTCCCACATCTCCCTATACTCTTTTCTATATTTTTCTTGATGTGATAATTGATCAAAATGAGGATTTTCAACTACATGAGACCTATATATATCAAGTACTTTTGGACAAGGACTATCACATACAGGTCTCACGATACAAGTTGAACATTCTTCTTCAGCAATATCAAATGATATGGGATTCTCTGGTTTTGGTATTTTATACTCTTCTGGTACGGTAACTTTCATCTCTTTCTTTTTTTTAGGTGACTCTTTTTTTAGAAAGAGATTTCTCATTTTTTTTAAAACCATAAATCACCCTTTAATATACTTTTAATTAAAAGTTAAGATCATCAAATCCAAAATCCTGCTTTTTCGGTTCTTCTTTTGGTTTAGTGTTGGTTGATGTATTTGGTTTATTATCAGGTTCGAATGGAAGATCATCATCTTCTGGTTCTTGACTTTCTTCAGGCATCGAATCAGGAACTCCAAATTGCTGAGCTTGAGTAGGACCACTATATGTATTTACTGCTGCAGCTTGAGCAGAGGCAGTTCTTGACCAATCGAATTTCTCTTTAAATTTTTCAATAATATTTTTAGAGATATCCATAATCTTTTCAACTGCGTCATCTGGAATCATATGACCAATTTCAAATTTAAATACATTTACACTACTATTATAAGATGAAGTTGCAATATCTCGGGTTATTTTTGTTACCACTCTACTTTGATTAACATGCTTTTTCTCCCATGCTTTACTTTCTTCAGTTATTGGTTGAACTATGGGAGTTAATTCAAGCTTTGTCAATTCATTAAGATGATCAGAAACTCCAGCATATCTCATTCCTTTTCCTCTTAAGAAACCAAAAATTGGCTTGCCTTCATCCGTCTTCATAGGATTCCCCGCTTCATCGCAGAGAATCCCAGTAACAATAAGTTGAGCTCGACATGGAGAGCAAAATGCATTTAAAGCTCTTTCATTCGCATTTAATCCACAAACATGACCTTTTATTCCTTTATGAGGTAAAGGTCCATCTTGAAATGAAAAGCAATCAATTTGATCTTTATTATTTGCTCCTTTAACAGTTTTTACAAGAATCTTTTTAGTCAAACATATAATCATATGTACTTCATTAAGATTATATGCAACTCCACGAATATGGAATTTTCCAGATTCTTCAATTATTCCAAGATGATTTTTTCTGGCGGTATGTCCTATATATACAGCATGAAAAAACTCGTCTTCTGGTTTAACAGGAGTTTTATTTTCTACGCCAGTTCCTGAAAATTCGTCTTTGTAATCATCCATTTGAATTGCCATTGTCTTCCTCCTAAATTTAATTTTAAGTTGATGAAAAGTTATTTATCTATTTGGAATCAAACAGAAATTTGAACTCTCCCTATCTTTTGGTACTGACACAATACTAAATTGATTATTGAACCAACATTTAGTATTTTTATTCATCAATTCAGTTGATAAGAACTGATGAACATTTTCATAATCTGGTAATTTAGTTAAACCTTTATTTTCAATTGTCAAAGGTTTAACTTTTTTAACTCTATCAGTAGTAATATCTCCTTTTATGAGTCGTGTGTGGGGACAATAAATTATTACTAGTCTATTCCCTACCATTCTAAATATCTCATTTTTATAAAAATAAGTATTCGTATCTAAGTCTAACATTACTCTATCTGCCGTCATAACTCTTTGTATAGATGTATGTTCTCTGCAAAGCATTCCATTTTTAGATTTACATGCTTCGCATTCACTCGAATCTATAGTGGAACTTCCTCCTCTTAATTCAAAATTCTTCTCCGCAGCCTTTGAAAAATAGAATAAAATTTTACCACGATTAAGCAAAAATTTCATTAATGTAATCGGATAAACATCTACATTCATAGACTCAACAAATTTCTCAATCGAAACTAAATTCATAGTTCACCTCATCAGGTTCAAAATTACGTAGGATATAGATATACCATTTTTTAGTGAAACATAATAAATTTGTTTTAAAGTTCATTTTAAAGTTTTTCCTTAAGTTAATTAAAAGTTAATTAAAATTTGCGCAAAAAATCGTTAAATTTGTTTTAAAGTTGGGAAGGAGCAGACATTAATTGTCCGCTCCTTCCCTCGTGGAGAAAACCTCGGTTGAGGTAATCAGCTAAAAATAAAAAGTCAGTTTTAATACAACCAACTTTCTTTATTAGATATTAATATATATAACTATACTATTTAACCCAAAATTTTTGCTGGTTTTAAATAATTATCCAGATTGATTTCAAGATTTCCTGACATATGATTAACTGCTTGTTTAACTCTTTCTTTAACTTCAATCGGCATATATTGATCAGTATAATTTACTGCTAATCCACCTTTCAAATTAATAATAATTCCATCAGGAGTTTGATCTACTAAAATTAAATCCATTCGATCACAAGTTATAGTAACATTTGCTTTTGTAATTGTAACATTTTCTTTCTTCTTTTCTTTTTCACTCATTATTTATCCTTTCATTAAATTCCCTGTAATTTCGACTTTCCATTTTTTAGTCATATCAACAATCATAATCAATGCAGTATCTCTATTACAAACATTTAAAAAATTATTTATTAGAGAATCTCTACGGTACATTAAAGATATATTTGTAATTTGTTCTAA
>JAEORV010000510.1 GCA_016840695.1 Promethearchaeota archaeon | reverse complement strand
TTGTCAAAAGGAGGAAGCCGCAGGTGGTGGTGGTTGGATTCAAACCAGCTTAAATTATTGCTCCCTTTTTTTTATCATCTTATTGAGAATGCCAGTATGACTTAAATATAGATTTTTAAGAATAAAGAAATAGTTATTATTTTTTATTTAATTACTAAGGTATAAAAAAATCACATTAATGGTGAAAAAAAATGATTATTGATGAACAACATCGTGAAAATTTGATAAATATTGCCAAGAAAATCGGTTTTAAGGGAAGTAGATTAGCTGGCCAGCCAACGGAGCCTTATCTAGAATATTTAAGCTTAATGTTTAATCCTGAGATTGCCGCCTTAATCCAACCGTTAAAACCATTTCCAGAAACAATATCGATCACTAAATTTGCGAAACTAGTAAATAAAGACAAAAAAGTACTAATGGAAAAGCTCGAGGATGTTGTTCAACATTCCTTTTTAATGAAGCAAGGTAGAGGCTACGCACTTCCAACTGCTTTAAGTGTTCACGATGTTCCTTTTCTTCTTAAGGCATTGTACGACAATCCTGAGGTGGATATAAAGAAATTCGCTTCAATCAGCCGTCAATTCTTTGAAGAAGGATATTATAAACCCTGGGAAACTTTTGAGGATGGCACTCCACGTTTTCGAGTAGTCACCGTGAGTGAAAAAATTGCACCAGAGCAACAAATTATTCCTTTAGAAGAAGTTAACAACATCATTGACCGCAACGATTCATTTGCAGTTATTCCTTGTCCTTGTAGAAAAAGAGCAGAGGTGGAAGGGATTAGAGAATGCAAGGAAAAATATCCAATTAATAATTGTATTGTCATGGGATTCTTGGCTGTTGGAATGTTGGATAATGCTAAAAGAACTGATGATCCAATCATCAGGGCAGCAGGTAAGGAGGAAGTAAAAGAAATAACTCGCAAGGCGGCAGAGATGGGTTTAGTCCATAATACTGACAACACTACCGAAAATATTTTAATATTGTGCGCATGCTGCGAGTGCTGTTGTAGCTTGTTAGCGGGATTAGTGAAATTTGATAATCCCAGAGCCATTGCAAAAGCTAATTATGTTTCCAATATTGACGAGGAGTCGTGCGTTGCGTGCGGAACTTGTATTGAGAGATGTAAGTTTGATGCCATCATTGTCGATGATGTTGCTCGGATTAATCTAGATAAGTGCGTTGGCTGTGGCTTATGCGCCGTTACATGCCCTGAAGAAGCAATTTCCATGAAAAGATTTGAAAGAGAGGAAATTCCTTCAATAACGTTCGGAGTGCTTTGAGTAATAAATATATATTTATATAATCTAAAATTGAGAGAAAATATAACAATAGAGGAGTATAAAAAATGGTCATAATTAAAGATGTGGAATGTTCACTAGTGCTATCCTCGTGAATATTATTCCAACGGGAACGATGTTTATCATCTTTTCCTGCCTGGGGCTGCTAGCGATTCCAATAATAGCTCTCAAAGTGAAGGACATGAAAGGGGTGGATTTAAACCTCTTAAAATAAAAAACAAAATTTTTAACTTTTCTTTTTTCTTTACGCTAGTGTAAAGCTTTAAAAATTATACAAAATAATTATGCATATAAAATAAAATAACATGAAAGGTGTTTGAAAAAATTGATTGCAAATGAAGAACATAGAGAAAATTTAATAACCCTTGCGAAAGAGTACTTGCGTTCTGCGCAATCGTATCCTAGAGACGAAAATGACGAGCCAGTAGAGCAGTATCTCGAGTATTTAAGCTTGATGTATGATGAGGAAATCGTTAAAATCATGCTGAAACTTCCAATAATGCCAAGCTCTAGATCTATAAAAAAAGTTGCGAAGGAACTCGAGATGGATGTAGACGAGTTAATCAAAAAGCTTGAATCTCACGCTAAAAGAGGATTCGTAATGAAATTAGGAAAAAGCTATTCCCGACCTTCACCATTACAAATCCACGATTCTCCCTTTATCCTTCAAGAAAATCTGGATAGTGAAGATATAGTTGAATTTGCTCGATTAAGCAGGGAATATTTTGACGGAGGATATTATAAACCATGGGAGACAAGTCGGAGTGGTACTCCAAGATCTCGAGTGTTAACGGTATCAGAAAAGGTAGAATCGAAGCATCAGATCGTTCCAATGGAGGAGGTCTATAACATCCTTGAACAACAGACTGATCTCGTCGTATTTCCTTGCCCATGCCGCCAGAGAAAAGAAGTAGAAGGCATTCGGAAATGCAAGGATAAATACCCAATAAATAATTGCATAAATTTTGGACCATTTGCAAAGGGATTGTTAACGCTTGGAGATCCGGCAGTAAAAAGGATTACAGTAGACGAAGCAAAGAAGCTTGCAGAAGAAGCAGCTGAACTCGGACTCGTGCACATGACTGATAATAGATCTGACGACAGCGTCATTTTATGTGCGTGTTGTGAATGTTGTTGCGGAAATCTTGCAGGGCTCGTTCGTTTTAAAGATAATCCTCGAGCTTTTGCAAGGGCTAACTACGTTTCAACCGTTGACGAGGATGCGTGTATCGCGTGTGGGACGTGCGTGGACAGGTGTAAGTTCGATGCGATTACCATCGAAGATCATGCCATAATATCTTTGGATAATTGCGTTGGATGCGGTCTTTGTGCAGTAACGTGTCCTGAAGACGCCATTATCATAAAGCACATAGAACGAGAAGTATATCCTGAGATGAGAAAGAGGTAAAAACAAAAGCTTTTTT
>JAEORV010000509.1 GCA_016840695.1 Promethearchaeota archaeon | reverse complement strand
TTTAATTTGTTTAAATTCAAGTTAGTATTTTCCATGTTCTAATACATAAAATATTCATTTCAATTTTAATTTAATTACCAAATTATTGAGTTTGAAAGAATTAAATATTAAAAGAATAAAAGAACTATTTATTTTAAAGAACAGTCTATTATCCACTTTAAATTAATCATGACCGATAATCAAGAAGAAAACGACAAAAATCAAGAGCAAGACGATTTACAAGCATATCTTAGCGAAATGGAGTTCCTTGAAACTGACTTTACAGATTTAGAAGAGCTCGATAGGGATGAGCTTTTAGAAATGCAAGATGCTATTGATAGTGTAATTGAGGCAGAGAAATTACACCTTGAAGAAGTACCTTCTGAAGAATTGCCTGCAACCTTGGAAGATGCTGAAACAGAAGTAGAGATTACAGAGGAAATGGACTTTTCGGACTTGGGCGAAATTGATTTTGAAGAATTACTAGAAATGCAAAAAGCCATTGAGAGCGTCAAGCAAGAAGAATCCATGGCATCCTCTCAAGAAGACGGTGAGGTAACACGAGTTCAAGAGGTTCACGATGATCTTGCGGATAGAATACAACAAGAACTGCTGAAGAAAAAAGAAGAGGAAGAAGAAAAAGTTATCACGCCTGAGAAGTTCTTAGAATACGTGAAGAGTAAAAGGGATAAGATATGGTACCACGCTCTCTGGTATTTAGTGTTTGAAGTTGAAGACCACGTAGCATCTAAGACTCTCCTTTTTGACGTGTTAAAAGAAGTCACGAGCAAGAGTCCGATTGATCCCATTCCAGAACACCAATTTTATTTTGGACTTGGGTACATTCTTCGGTTAAACATGAATAAAAAGCAAATAATTCGGTACATGAGCGGAGGAAAATTCAAAATTAATGTAAATATTGATTCTTTAAAGAGCATTCTGGAAGAAGCGGGAGAGCCCATAAGTACAAGACCTGTCATTGAAGAAAAGGAGAAGAAAAAGATGTATTCTGACTTCCTTAAAGACGACTTTCTTGATATCTGAATATGATTCTAATTTTAATTATATAAGTTATAAAAATGAAACAAAAACCATCTTTGTTAATTATAGGAAATTCCAATGTTGGAAAAAGTACAATTACTCGTTTACTATTACCGAATCCTAAGAAATTTAAAGGCAAAACTGGTAAATCTCCTGGGAGCACGTTGTTAATAAAGCCTATCACACAACAAGGAATGCCCTATCAGATCGTTGATTTACCCGGATTCGGCTACATGAAACACTCAAGCAGAAGAAGGGAAGAACATGTAAAAAAACAAATTATCGTTCACATTGAAAAGCACCATGAAGACTACTTCTTTGGTTTAGTAATCATCAATATATTAAGAATTGAAGATGAAATCAATAAATTCTTCTTTCAGAATAAAGAAACAATTCCCTTAAGCTTCGAGCTAATTAAATTTCTTAAAGAATTTAAAATACCAATATTAGTTGTATTTAATAAAATTGATAAACTCTCTCAATTTGATAAAAATAAAGCCATAAAAACCTTCGTGGATTCAGCGAGTGAATTTGGGTTATCCCTCGTCCCTATTGACTTGCAGAAATCAGGGAGTAATATCTCTTATTTGGAATGTTCAGCTTTAAAGAAAACGAATATAGAAAAATTGAGGAAGAGAATCCAATCTTTTTTGTAAGAATTGTTGACTTCTTTCTTTTATTAATCCCTCTATCTAATAAAATATAATATTATTCCTACCAGAGGATTCAAGCGAGCAACCTTTCTTTTATACTCCCTATAATCGTTTCCAAATTTTGTTATTAAGATTTTATCTTCAGAATAGGTCCATTGGTAAATTAGAATAATAACTATAGCTGTTAAAATCATGCTTAAGAAAGATTGAACCCAAAAGGTTATGCTAATCGATACCAGAATTCCTGCTAAATATTGTGGATGGCGAATTATCGCATAGGTTCCAGTAACTACTAACTTATTCGTTTTCATGTAACTCTCACCTTTTACGACTTCTCCTTTTTTTTTAAAAACCCACATTGGGACGAGTCCAAAATATACGCTAAAAATCCATGTCAAGTATCCAATGATTTGGATAAAGGTAATGTTAAAGCCACTCTGATCTATAAATATTAAAATTACCTGCCAAACTAAAGCTACAGTTAATACTGTCGCATTTAATAGGCTTGAAACCGACGCCCATGTTTTTTGATTACTCATTATTTTCACTCTTTTTTTCATTTTCTCTCATTAAATACTTAATTAATCCATAAATAATGTTCAAGCGCGGTACCTTCTTCTTGTATTGTTCATATTCCATTCCAAATTTTTCGATAAGGTTTTTATCTAAACGAAAGGTTTCTAAATAGACAACTAACATTACTATAATTCCCATAAGTGCCATTATCCAATATTGAGACATTAAAGTGACTGAAAGGCTTAGAAGGATCCATGTTAACCATAAAGGATGTCGAATTATCGCATATATCCCCGTGTCAACGAGTTTTGTAGTGTAAACAAAGCTTTTTCCTTCTTCAATATCACCCCTCTTTTTAAATTCCTTTCTTGGCAAACTTCCAACGATAAAAAATAAAATCAAAGCGCCCCATCCAAGGCAAGCAAGAAAATCTATGTTGCAATAATTATAATAAGAAAAGACCATTATCAATTGAGCAATGAGCAAGGGCGAATAAATTATTGAAGGGATCATGTCTTTCATTCTCCAATGTGGCTTTT
>JAEORV010000508.1 GCA_016840695.1 Promethearchaeota archaeon | reverse complement strand
CAGATCAGGAAGCTAAGGAGTGGTTGATAAGTTAAATTTCCACTCATGTGAAAAAATAAATAAGAGTATAACTAGGATAGTAGTAATCATGTTAGAACGAGATATAGATCCAGAAATCTTGAACGAAGCAGAATCGCGAATGAAATGGATTATTCATAAAGGAAAAGATATATTATATGAAGATTACCGTAATCTTACTGGTAACCAAATTGCACAATTGGTTCCGGCTATCACGAAATTAACAGAAGATAAAGATTATAAAGGCATCCTGCTCTTATTAGACTTTACTAACAGTTTTGCAAACAAAGAAGCAACTAACGCGTTTGGAGAATCAGGCAAGATCTCTAAGGATCGTTTGAAAAAAACTGCCGTGTTAGGCATAACAGGTGTAAAAAAAGTACTTTTAAATTTTGTAAATAGAGTTTCAAAGGTGGATGCAAAACCATTTAATTCTGAGGAAAATGCTAAAGATTGGTTAGTTAGTTAATTTAATTCTTAATACAAGTACCAAAAAACCACAATTAATACTTGAGAAAAATGGATGACATAATAGAAAAACGCACTAAATGGATCGATTACAAGGGTAAGGAAATATTACTCGACGATTATACGAATCTTCAAGGTGAAGAATTAGTAGAAACAATTGAAGTACTCACGAATCATCTCATGAATTCAGGCAAGAAGGAAATCTTGCTATTAATAGACTTGAATAATAGTTATACGAATAAGGAAGTGGTTAACGCTTTTACTGAAGCTGGAAAACGAGTCAGACCTGTTGTAAAACGAACGGCAGTTCTCGGAATAACCGGTGTTAAGAAAATTTTATTGAACGTAGTGAATAAGTTAAGTAGCATTGACGCAAATCCTTTTAGTACTGAAGAAGACGCTAAAGATTGGTTGATAAGCTAAATTAAAAAATTAATAATATAATTTATATAAAATACATCAATGATAGGATGAAAATGAACGAAATTATACAAAAGCGCTTCAAATGGGTAGAATACAAGGGCGCAGAGATCCTACTAAATGATTACTCGAATCTTACAGGAGAAAATTTCATTGAAACCTTACAAGTACTCACGGAACATTTTCTAAAACAAGAGAAGAAAGATATTTTATTATTACTAGATGTTAGAAATAGTTATTCAAATAAGGAGATAATAGAGGCATTAAATAAAGCAAGTAAACGAATTAAACCTTTTGTGAAAAAATCTGCAGTGATAGGAGTAACTGGCGTCAAAAAGATACTCTTAAATGTTATTAATAAGGTATCAAGTCTTGGAGCAAATCCATTTAGTTCTGAAGAAGACGCTAAAGAATGGTTGGTAAGTTAAGATTACAAATCCCTAGTAACTCGTTTGTTACTGTCAAGATTAGGAATTTCTCCTAAGAATATTTTATAGAGCTTTTTGTAAACTCTTGCGTTTCCCTTGATTGGCTCTTTTACGTCGTTGAATCTTACCATGTTAGTTATGGCATCTTCTAAGCTTCCATATCTTTTGGAATTGCGAAAAACTAACATTGCAGCACCTAAGGCAGCTGCATCTTTTACCTCTGGCAGTAAAACCTTTTTTTTAGTGACATCTGCAAGAATTTGACTCCATAACGAGCTAGTCATGGCGTCCCCATAAACTCTTATTTCGGATACGTTTTTTCCTGCAACCGCTTCTAATGACTGTAGACACACTCGAGCACTTAAGCAAGCAGATTCTATTATAGCCCTTATGTGATATAGTATAGAAATCTTTTGGAAATTTCTGTCTATGTGAAATTATCCTGCTATGTTTACATAAAAGTAAAGATTTAAATATTAATAAGAAAAATAAATTCATACCTTTATAAATTCGAAATAGGATGATTTTATGTCAATTAAGAAATACATAAAGCAAATAATTGTAATACTAATTTTTATAGTATGGATGCCAATCATGATGATTATCTTTATGGGGGGAGCAGGTTTTTTTAAGTTGATACCTATAGATCATTTAGGACTCCATACAGCTTCTGTTACATTCATGATTACTATTAGCGCAATATTAGGCGGAGTTATAATGGGTTATCTTTTAGCACCATTATTTCTTCTTATTCATAAGAGATTAATTGGGAGAAGAATGATATATGGGATACAAAATAGACCTGAACCAGAAAAATTTCAAGGAAATTTTAAAGCTTTTTTTCCTGCTTTAATTGCAATTAATATCGGATTAATGTTTAGCTCTAGTTCAATAGTTAAAGATATGATATTAAGTGAATCATACTTAATTGCTCCTGGAGGTGAAAATATTTGGCCTTTTGTGGTATTTTTTATGTTGCTAATAATTACAACTGGAATCGGGATGGCTTTATTTTCACCAGTTTGGTTTTTACTAGACGCTGGGATAGTTTATACAAATAAAGAAAAAGTGAAAAATAAAAGTAATCCAATTGAGCTCCATAGTGTTGGTGGTTGGTATATGGGATTCTTAAAAGGATATGCTGGAATAAGCGTTTTTTTTTCTTATTTTACCTTTATAATACAGTTAATTACTCAAATAGGAGAGGAAGCATATTGGACGGCCGTAATAATGTATCCAATCGTGCCTTTATTGGTAGTGATGTGGTCATTACCCGCTATTGTCATCTTAGATATGATTAAAGAGAGAAGGAAAAAATTTGTGTTAAATTATGCCAAAAAACTCGGAATTCTCGAAGAAATTGATATTGAGATTATTAAAAAAGGTTAATAATTTTTA
>JAEORV010000507.1 GCA_016840695.1 Promethearchaeota archaeon | reverse complement strand
TTAAAAATTGATAAGGACATCAAAAAAGATTTATCTAATCCAAACGCAGACGAGATAAAACTAGATCTCTATTATAAAGATCCATTCGATATTAGCAGAAAGACAACAAAAAAGATTAATCTCCTTCTTCCTTAAAACCTTTAAATTGTGATAATAAAGATCAAATTAAAATTTATTAATTGTTAATTTAATAGATAAGAATAAATTCTCATGATAACTCAATTATGTAAAAAGACTCGAGGTGAAGAATGGCAGAAAAAAATGGTTATAGATTAACCCAACAAGTACAGATACACGGATGATCATGTAAACTGGGCGCTGATAACTTAGAAAACCTCCTGAATAAAGTAGGATTATCTGGAAAGAGAGAAGATTCTGCAGTTCTCCCCGTTCCTAATAGTGATTTGTTCTTAGTTAAAAATTTAGATATTTTTACGCCAATTATTGATGAGCCTGAGATACAGGGAGAAATCGCAGCATGCAATGTCACTAACGATATCTTTGCTTTAAATGTGCCTGAAATCTCTGGAATGTTAGTGTTTTTAGCAATAAAACCCAACATGCCACTAGAGATCTCAGAAGGAATTCTGACGGGAATTAAATACTTCATGGAAAACAAATTAGATTCTCAGATTGTTGGAGGTCATACCATTTTCTGTGAATGGCCATTAATCGGTGGAGAAGCCTCTGGTTTCATTCATAAGGATAAAATAATCCCTAAGGACGGCGTAAAAAAAGGAGATAAGCTTATTCTAACAAAACCTATTGGATTGCAAAGTGTCATGGCCGCATATAGACTCATTAAAGACTCACCTAACATGCTAGAAAACTATTCACATAACGAGATTCAGAATTCAATCGATTTAGCCATTAAAATAATGACTACCTCAAATCAGTCTGTCGTAAAAACCATTCACGAATTTAAAGACTTTTCATTCATTCATGCAATGTCAGATGTTACTGGATTTGGTCTTGCTGGTCACCTTGCCGAAATGCTTCAAAATTCTGAGTTTTCTGCTTCAATAGACAAGGTACCCTCAATTAAGCTCTCTAAAGAGCTTTCGGAAGACTTAGGATATGCATTTGATGATTGCACGTGCCATGAAACTGCTGGTGGAATGCTAATGTCCGTCGATAAAGAAAATGCAGAAGAACTTTCCAATAATTTAAATAGTAACAAGATTACCAATTGGATCGTTGGCACGGTCGATAAAGCTACGCCCGGAATCGTGAGAATCCATGATGATGCTGAATATATTGAAGTAACTAAAATGTAATGATGTCTGTGAAGTAAGTGTAAACGCTTAAAAGCGGTAGCTTGCCGAGAATTCCGCCTGCCTGAGCGGCGTCAGGAAAACTATTAATTAAACTCTTTTACTTTACCATTAAGGTTATATATGATATCTGTTACTTCTTCTATTACGTTATCAATTAATTCTTCATCATTTTCGACATTAAAAGCCGTAATAGAAAGTTCAACTTCTATAGAAAGACCAATTCTTGGATGAGTTTTAATCCATAATTGAGGGAATCTCTTTTCTATGCGAGAAATATAAGGGGCAATTTGAGATTCCCCAATCCCCGTGAAAATAAATCCCTTTTCCATGAATTTTCCCTTTTTTTCTTTTAATATGGGTAATATAATGTTCTTAAACATGGCCTTCATCTCCATTGGCACTCCGGGTAAGCAAAATATGAGAGTATTTCCCTCTTTGATCTTTATCCCAGGAGCAGTACCTCTTACATTTGGGATGGGTATTGAACCTTTAGGCAATAAAGCCATTTTCTCTCTTTCTGGAGTCATACCTTCTAATTTCAAAATTCCTTGTGTATGTGCATTCTCGTAAGCTTTTTTAATGGAATCATATGCATGTTTATTTAGTTCTAAATCCCTATGTAGTGCCAAACTCACGCCTTTTAATGTCATGTCATCGAATGTTGGTCCTAATCCTCCCGAAGAAATGATCATTTCTGGTTGCCGACTCAAGCAATCCCGCATGACTTGGCAAATTGTTTCAATATCATCGCTCACGATTGTAATTCTCGTTATTTTGTGTCCATACTTGGTAATTCTTTTTGCAAGCCAATTGGAGTTAGTGTCTTTAATTTTACCTATTAAAATTTCATTACCGATAATTAAAAGTTCTACATTCATGATTTTATTCTCATAAGATTCTAATATTGTAAAAAATTTCTCTCAATATCAATTTATCTTATTAATTGCATTTATTCAAGTAAGCAGAAATGACCATTGAAATTGACGACAGTGGCACGGGGGATCTTCTTGGAGATGCATTTATTGGTCTTCGAAGAGTTGAAACGGATAAAATTATTTTTAAAACCATACCAGTTGAAATGTTTAATAAAGATAACTGGAAAAACAAAATGCCATTCAAACTAGTTGTTGATTTAGTGAAAGATGGTTTAAAAGAGCTAAACTTCCAAAAAGAGTCAGAAAAAGTTCTCTTGTGTAGAGGCAACATATTTGATCAAGTTAGAGACTATTTTGACGAAATAGGAATTAAATATGAGCCTGCGATTATAGAAGGAAAGTTACAAGACGCAGTTGAAGGAAGGCTTGTCTCGCACCTGCGAAACGATTTAGGGGTAAGATCAAAAAATTTAACAATTAAATCAGGAAAAAAACGATTTTTTGTACTATTTAATTGGCTTTGTCAAGATTTTTTTAAAAGGGAAAAATATGTCAAGTCTGGTTTTAAAAAATGGCAAACCACGTGG
>JAEORV010000506.1 GCA_016840695.1 Promethearchaeota archaeon | reverse complement strand
AATCAATTTAATTGTTTGATTCAATTTTCGCTCTACTTTCCTCAATCCTAAAGAAGCTTCTATATGAGATATTCTTTCGTCGGGATCTCCTACCTGAAGGTAATGATGCCAGGCGAAGGCATCTATTTGTCTTGCAAGATCATCAATTGAAAGCTGTTCTTTGTTCCATCTCCGATAAATGGGGGGATCTCCTCCTACGGTAACAAACTTAAGTGAAGCATCGGATTTTTTCATAGCTTTAATGAATTCAAGTGCATCCTTTCCATAATCCTCACCATTTTTGTAATATCCAATTTGCCACGTACCCCAAACTTCATTTCCTATCATCCACCATTTAACATTCAAAGGTTCTGGATACCCTGCTTTTGCGCGAAGTTCTGCTTCTGGACCTTCATTGTCATTACAATAACGAACCCAAGCAGCAGCTTCTTCTGGAGTGGGATTTTCCTCACTCTTTCCGATACCCACGCAAATCATGGGTTCGGCACCAATCCGCCGACAATGTTCGACAAACTCGGTCGTTCCAAAATGATGACTTTCAAATTCATCCCAATGGGGGTTTTTTCGAGCCACACGTTCATTTTTAGGACCAGCACCCCATTTCCAATGATATCCACTAGCATAATTACCACCAGGCCATCTTAATATAGGAACTTCAAGATCTTTCAGCGCTTTTTCCACGTCTAAGCGATATCCATTTGAATCAGAATGAGTGGATCCCTCTTCATAAATTCCACCATAAACTTGGCGAGGAAAATGTTCAATGAACTGCCCTAAGATGAAGGGATTAATCTTTCCTATGGATTCGTTCAAATTTATTTGTATTGATGATTCCTTTTCAACCATTTTTATCGTTTATTATTTAATTCTTGGTTTGTATCATTATAACTAGCTTTAAAACTTTGTTGACTCCTAAAGAGCCTATCAAGATCTATTTCTTTAATCCTTAAATATAATGAAACCATATTAGATTTCATCAAGAATTATCAAGATGAGAAAAGAAAGTGAATGAAACAATTGACACCCAGAAAGTAGGTCGAAAAATTCCGCGTAAGCAAGCCTATACATATGGCCTCATGTATGGCTCGAATAATCTCTTAAGCCTTCCACGGGGTTTATATTTAACCGCCTATCTTTTTGACCATTTTAAGCTACAAATTGAATTATTTTTGCTTGCAAACTTATTGTTCATGGTTTACAACGTGTTGAATAATATTGTTTTTAGCGTATATGCGGACAAGCCTCGACACAAGTTGGGACGTCGCATTCCGTACATTAGATATGGATCATTATTCATGATAGTGTCAAATATCCTGATCTGGTTTCCATGGCCGGGAACTTATCCTGGTATTGCGAATGCAGGAGTGATTATGAAGTTTATTCAATACATCGTCTATCTTTTCGTGTGGGATACTGTGTGGACGGTGGTTTCAATTTCTTTCGCATCTTTAATACCAGAGATAACTGAGTCGGAATCAGAAAGAACTAAGATTTCAGTAATAACTACGCTCTCAACCGCAATTGGGGGCATTTCAATTGTATTTTTACCTATTATCTGGAATTCAGGTCTTGATGCATTCAGGATTTTCATGGTTGTTGGCAATATAATAATTGCCCTCTGTTTTTTTGTGGGATCATTTATATTAAAGGAAAGACCTGAATTATACAAATCCTCTTACAAGAATGCAACTACAAAGGATGTTCTCAAGCAATTTCTCGGATTATATAAAAATAAAGCGTTCTTGAGTGCAACAATTTTCGTTTTCTCTACAACAATGATGATGTCGTTTAATAATACATTTCCTGTGTTAATTGGATATGGCCTGGGATGGGAAAAATACGGCGAATACGTGGTGGTTTTCATTTTTTACACGTTTAGTTATGGAATGATTCCAGTGTTATTCTACATGGTGAAGTCCAAACCTGTTGATAGAGTCGTCATGAATATTATAAAATACGGATTGGTTTTTTTAGGCGTGTTTTTTATATTGATGATAATCACGGGTTTTTCTTGGTTCCTTTACCTGATCTTGGCTTTTGGTGGAGCAATGTTAATGGTTGGATTATATGGCAATCTTATCAGAGGCAATGTCATTGATCACGATGAACTTGAGACTGGAGAGAGACGAGAAGCATTATTCATTGGAGCATCGTCTTTAGTTCTTATCCCGATGGAACAGATTGTTGGGAGTATCGTGGCTATTGTGCTGATCATTGTTGGTTACGATGAAAACCTGGGATTCAACCAAGGACCATCGGTGTTAGCAGGAATAAGATTTTTAACCTTCTTTATTATCTTCATTGGCGCAATATTTACTCTAATTTCCATAAAGCTTTATCCATTTAAAGGTGAAGCGTTGGTTAAATTGAAGAAAAATATTATGAAATTACACGCAGAGAAGGAAGCAGGAATTCCTCCAATTCAAGAATCCGTTTCTAAAAAAGGTTGAATTCCACTATTAAAACTAATTTTTAAAACTTATTAATAATAACACGTTCTAGTTTTAATTAAGTTATAATAATTGAGTTTAGGTAATAAAAATGACTAATCTTAGCGGTTCAAACACGATAAATGATTGGGAAAACAGCGAAATGATAGGTCAAAATAAAGAAACACCTCATAATACCCTCATACCATATTCTAATATTGAATCTGCTCTTAAAGGATTTAAAAATTCACCATATTATCAATCTTTAAATGGAGAATGGAAGTTTCATTGGGTTAAAAAGCCTGAAGATAGG
>JAEORV010000505.1 GCA_016840695.1 Promethearchaeota archaeon | reverse complement strand
ATAAGAGAGGTGAACCATAAATGGAAAAGATGGAACATGCCATGGAAGGATTCTATTTAGAAGTAAAGCCAATCGCTCACGCATATGTTTTTGAACTCAAGCAACAATGGAAAAAATTCGTGGGTTTTTCAGCATTTTCAGTTCTAATTGTATTTCTCATGAGTTATGTAATGTATGCAGTAGTACCCTCAAGTCTCTTACCTGACACTCAGACAGAGTATTTAAATAATGGTTTAACATTCTTATCCATGTTTATTATCGTATTTGCTGCGTGTTTTTTCTTTTCTGGAATTATATGTTCAGAATATGACAAGAAGACGGGATATATCATATTTCCAAAAATCAACAAGTTCAAGTTAATCTTGGGAAAATACCTTGGAAATTTAACTCTGATAATAGGAGTAGTTAGCGTTTATTACATCGCATTAGGACTTTTTTGCTGGTATTATTATGGCGTATCAGTAAACCTACTGTTTTTAGCATCGTTTGCAATTGCTATTGTATATATTCTCGCAGTTAGCAGTTTCGTAACGTTATTTAGCTCCTTCATGAAAACCGTGAACATGACAATCATATCGACTATACTAATTTTATTCATTGGATTCCAAACGGCAGATCAATTGGTTACAGTATTTCTTCCCGATTTCGAGCCCGTATATTCCATGCAATTTGCAAGTAATCTCATCTCTTCGATTTTAGAGCAACCGTTCCCTAATCCGCGGTATAACGATATGGAAATAATGGACTTTACCTTTAGAATGTGGATAACTCCTACAATTGAAACGGGAATCACAGTATTGCTCATATATATGGCATCAAGCTTGTTAATAGCTTCATTTATATTTAAACGGAGGCAATTGTGATGACAAGAAGAAGCAGAGGATTAAAGATTAGGATCTTAAGCGTGGTTACCATTAGTATGTTATTCATCACTGCTTTTTCGACAGTAGCTAAAGCGACGACATACTATTCTACATTCACGAAAGGAACCGAATTTTTCCAAGTAACAACTTACAACGAGGTTGATTGGCAGACAACGGTAAGTACGGATTATAACCCTAGCGATTGGTTTGGAGGAGAAGCAAGTATTACTGGTGCTCAAAGTAAATTTACGACAATGGGATGGACGAGTGCAACTTGGGAGACGTATGATTTTTTGCTCTCATTCTTCTTAACAAATAGCAGCGCTGCAAACGCTTTAATAATTCTCGATCAGAATGGCTACAACGAAACAGAAATAAACAATAAATACAACAATACATGCCCCTTAACCTCTGGAATGCGTTCGGAATGGTATTTTGTTAGTGGTGGGTTTAACGAATCTCATAATTCAGCGATCGACATGCCATTAATACTTGATAATCCTGCAAACTACAAGAAAATCTTGGACGATTATAATAATCTAGCACATGAAATACAATTAGACGACTTTGGAATAATCTTTAATCCTATTGTTAAACCATTTTTTCAAAACATGACAGCGGATGATTTTCTATGGCAGATAGCTTTTAATGATCTCGCAATGGGAACACCAATAAGCACATATATTCAAGAGCTAGTCGATACATTAGGTTGTGAAAACGCCTCATATAGCGGAAATACCCTCATCATTGAAAGAACTGGAGAATCAAATTACACTGTTGAGATGACTTACGGTGCTCAGGGAACGCTAATCTCTTTTGTTGTTAAAGATCCCGCAGGAACAATTATATACCAATTTATCAGCATTGGTAATACCAATTGGATTGTTTATATCATAGTTGGCCTCATTATCGGTTTCTTTAGCGTACTTATTGCGTTTTTACTCTATAAGAAAAGAAGATTTAACAAGAAATATCGCTAAATAAAATAAAATAGAATAAAAATAAAGAATATTTGATTAAAATTTGAGTTATCAGCTTTAATGTCTTCGAAAATCTCTTTCGTCAACGGAGTGTATTCCGCAGCACCAGGTAAAAGCCATAGATAATAGCACATTGTCGTGCGTATTGATCAACTCTTCTACTTCCGTTGTAGTGAAATAAGATATTTATAAAGTTTCTAGAAATTATTCTACAAAAATATAAAAAACAATATTAAATGAAGTATTATTCTGAAAAACTGGCTTAATTCAAAAAATTTTGAAGACTAAAAATGATCTGAACTGACATATGTCCAAAATGGATACATTTAAATAATAGAATTTCTATTATTAAATTAAGTAATTCATTTTATAATTTACATTATTTAATGGTGTTATGGGAATGTTTAGAAGAGATATAGATCAATTTAGGTTTGACGATGGACCGCATAGATTTATGGGACAAGGTCCTCCTGATCATCATAGTCCACCATTTAGAGCCCCATTCGGAGGTTCAAAGCCTTTTGGAGTATTTCCTCCCTTTCCAGGTCCTGGTTTTAATCCGCCGCCGCCAATCACGAAGGAATCATTTCAAGAGATAAGAGATTACATGCTATTATTAATAATTTCTGAGTATCCAGACGGTATAACTAGTTATCAATTACAAAAAAAATACAAGTTTCCAAGAGGTACGCTCATACGATCCCTGCAGGATTTGGAGGAAAAAAAATACTTAAGCATAAATGAGGAGATAATAGATGGACGAGCAAATAAATTCTACATGTTAACAGATTTGGGGAGTGCTTTCTTAGAGGAATTAAAATTAAAATGGGCAAATGTATTCAGTGCGATGTCAGAGTTTAATCCATCTAAAGGTATGGAGATGTTGGTCCTTAATAGAATAGAT
>JAEORV010000504.1 GCA_016840695.1 Promethearchaeota archaeon | reverse complement strand
GAACTTACTCTCCCCATCTTGTCAGCAGGGATCTTAATTTGCATTAATGTTAAATATATGGTATTTAAAATAGGAACAAGCATGCCATAAAATGAACACGTGATCGCCATTAATAGAAATGTCCCTTTAGGTAAAAAAACAAATATTATAGTTGGTATTGCTAAAACCGTTTCTAATAGAAAGTACGTAAAAATTTCATGGTTCCATTTTTTCTTAATTGAAGTAATGAGCGCTCCCAATAATGTACCGCCACTCAAGAATGCAGAAATCAAGGCTAAATCCGACGAGTTCCCGGAGTTAACGAACGATATAAAATAGGGCATTAAAACTTGGAAAGGTCTCATCAAGAAATTGATAAACATCGATACGAGAAGCATCATGGATACTACTGGAATTAATTTTAATGTGTAAAAACCTTCTTTTAAATCCTCAAAGAATGAATTTTTCTCAATTTGCGTTTTTCTTAAACTGACCTTAGGTATCTTGATTAGAATTAACGGTATTAGTGCGATAATAAATGTAATGGGATCAATCCAAAGTACTAATTTTATCGGTAAGAAACTTAAAAGCATAGCCGCAATCAAGGGTGCGATTGTCTGAATAAATCCTGATGTTAAAAAGCTCGCGCCATTTACTCGAGAGAGCTTCTCTGCTGGCACCATTGTGGGAACAACAGCGCTAACAGTTGGCATGTGAAATCCTTGGAATATTCCTAATAAACCGTTTAAAAAGATAATTATCATTGGTTGAGCAATTTCTAAATTAAATAACACTATTATAAGAAGGGTAACAGATGCTTGAAGTGAATCTACCGTGAGTAAAATTTTTTTTCGGCTATACCTGTCTGCTATTACTCCTGCGATTGGCATTGTTATTGTCATGGGTAAAATATATACAAAACTAGCAATAGAAAGTATTACCGGGCTTTCTGTTAAAACTGTAATCCACCAGACTATAACAAATTGGGTAATGGATGATCCTAATATTGAAAATAATTGCCCTGAGTAAAGGAATATGTAATTTTTATAATTTTGATTTCTTTCTAATTCCGTCATTGCCAATTAATCCTTTTTTGCTCGTTTGCCATTTTTAATTAATACAAAAAATTAGTCAAGTAATATAAATAATTGAATTATTTATGAAATAAAAAGAGATTCGATACTTTTAGTCGTTATTTTTAAGGAGAGAAATCTTAATTTCATATTACCTCGCAGACAGATCGACATATTCCTTTCCAAGTTCTCCCCTATAACATAACCGTGGTCTGATTAATTTGTTATCCGCTAATTGTTCGAGCGCGTGAGCAACCCAACCAACGCTTCTTGCTGCCGCAAATAAAGGTGTATAAAGTGCCATGGGGATGCCTAAGGAATGCAACAATCCTGCTGAATACAGATCAACGTTTGGATAAATTCCCTTTTTTTCAATCATGAAATCCTTGAGTATTTCAGTCATTTCAAAGATGTAATCATCGTGTGTATGATCGTGGCCAGTTTCAGTGATAGGATCAAATCTTTCACCCTTTTTATAGGCATCATAAAATTTTTTAGCGAGTTCTCTCATGATAATGGCTCTAGGATCCCAGGTCTTATATACTCTATGCCCAAAACCCATTATTTTTAGCTTTTTTTGTAATCTCTCCTCTGCCCAAGGAATCACATTCTCATTTTTCTTCACGTCGTAAGTTAAAGCTTTCATTATTGCTTCATTTGCCCCACCGTGTAAAGGACCTCTAAGAGTACCGATAGCGCTCGTGATACCGCTATAAAGATCTGATAAAGTTGAAACTGTGACTCTACAAGAAAAAGTAGACGCATTAATAGAATGATCTGCGTGACAAATTAAAACCTTGTCAAACGCATCCACAAAATCCTTCACGGGTTTAAGACCTGTCATCATATAATAGTAGTTCCCCGCATGGGATAGTTCATTTGATGGTTCCACTAAAGGTTGGTTTGTTTGGATTCTATGGGCAAATGCAATTAGTGTAGGCATTTTTGCGATAATTCTTATTCCTTTTCGGATATTCGCTTCCTCAGAATAATCGTAATCGTCGGGATCGTAAAGTGATAATGCAGAAATTGCTGTACGCAATAATTCTATTCTAGTCGTATTTCGGGGAAAGCTCTGCAATATCCTCAACACGTTATCCGGGATATTCCTTTCTTTAATTAATTGCGCTTTAAAGTCCTCAAGTTGGGATTTCGTAGGCAACTGTCCAAACAGTAATAAGTAGGCAACTTCCTCAAATGTAGATTTTTTTACCAGATCTTGTACTGCATATCCTCGATAAAACAACTTTCCGTTTTCTCCATCAATAAAAGAAATTAAACTATCGTCCACATACACGCCTACGAGGCCTTTATGTACTTGAATTCCATCGATTCCTTCAGCTTCCATGTAATCTTCTTCAATTGTTCTATTATCTCCTTTCACCTTTCACCACTTCATGTTATAATTTAAGTTCAATTAATCCTATTTTAACAACTATTATTTATTTTTCGATTTTACTATTTATTTTATAATCTTATATAGAATTTAAATTTTTTTCAAATTTTTTTCAAATTCGTGAAAAAAGAAATAAAAATTTCTCTCTTATCTATACAAATCCAAGGAATAATAAATAAAAAATGAACATCCTTCAAGTCTTCCATCCATACTATTAAAAGATATCTATTTGTATTGAACATTCTTTAAAAATTACTTAAGAAATCCTTAAATACGCATCGGAAAGATATCATGGATATCCCA
>JAEORV010000503.1 GCA_016840695.1 Promethearchaeota archaeon | reverse complement strand
TCAAGATTTGTAGTGTGCGTTCCTAATAATGCAAACAATCGACCTAAACAATAAGGGCAGATATAATATTTCTGATATATGTCTAGGACTTTATCGAAAATATTCATTAATTAAAATATAATTAGAGACTATTTCTTCTTTATGGATTTCTAGTCTTCTTCATCCCAGCCAAGTTCTTCGAGTACTGAATCCAGAGCACCAGATTCTTTATCTAGCACGAACTCCGTCTCGTATTCTGAACTAGAAGGAATTTCCGAAAAATCCGGGGTAGTTAATTCGTCAAAAGTAGGCAATTCATCTAACGGAGGTAATTCTTCAACGGTTTCTGGTTGAGCTTCTGGTTGAGCTTCTTGAGTTGTCGAATCTTCTTCTATTTCCATGGGAGTATAATCATCAAGTGGGACGGGAGGTATTTCATCATTGTATACCTTAAATTCGGGTTTTTCTTCTTGAGGAATTTCTATAGTTTCTTCTGATGTGGGAATTTCTACAGTTGCTCCCTTAGGAATGCTTACTATATTTCCACCATCTTCAAGGTCCTCAAAATCTTCAACAACACCCATTGCTGTTTTTTCTTCCTCGTCCCAATCGTCAAGAAAGTTTAGTAACTCATCCATTGCAGCTTTATCTTGTTCAACCGATGGCTTAATTACCATTTCAGCCTCGATTTCCTCTTCAATTTGTTGCTGCTTTAACTCTTCAACTCTTTCCTCTTCTAACGATAAAGCCATTTCCGTGATCTCTCCACCCGAGATCAAGATACTCAACTTTTTTGCCAATTCTCTTAGGTAACCAAGGTAATACCCAACCCGAACTCCAACTTTTAATCCACCAAAAACGATATACTCGTCATTAATTGCGATAACTACGCTATAACCCTCCTTATTATGAAGGACAAGTTCTGTTAAAGAACCATGATTTGTTGCATCTGAAAGACGAAGGCCTAGATCTATTAACGCAGTACAAGACGCAGAGACCGCATCTGCATCGACTTCTGCAGAAAATGCAGTAGCTACTTTCATGCCAACTCTGGAAATGACAGATAATCCCGTTAAATCGGTTTTATCCTCTTCACTCTTTAAAAGGGACATCATTCTTCCCCTGATGTCATCTTCTATGGCAGACATTTTATTTCGAAGTTCCTTGCTAAGCTTTTTTTGGTTATTATTATATTTAAACTACTTAATTATATCATAATATAATGTCTTAATATATTTATCTTGTTTGATTCATTGTAAAAATTTCATTAAATCTGTTTGATCCGGTTGTTTAACTTGTTTTTCAAAAGAATAGTCAGTTAGAGTAGAAATTATGTCCTCTACTTTTAAAGCAACTTGTTCAGGAGAAACCTCATTTGTATCTAGTATGATCACTTTATCTTTCTCCTTTTTTGACAATACAAATTGATTATAATATGAGAGAATTGAGATCAAGTATTCTTTTTCGTATTCGTTCCATTCCTTTCTTGCCTTTTCTAAGGACCCTCTTTGGCGGATACGTTTTAAAATCGTTTCTGGTTCAGCAGCTAAATAAATCACGTAATCTTCTCTCCACTTTACGGAGTCATACATGTCTACTATCAGGTTATAGTCCTTTTCCTTTAAATTTAAACTTTTAGAATAAACTAAAATGCATGCGGGAGTTCGATCCAAGATTATAATTCGTCCGTTATATCTTTCGTCGTAATTTATGATGTTTCTATTTCGTTTTGTGAGTTGTTGAAGAAAGTGAAATTCACTCCTGAAAGCGATTTGTTTATTAGATGATCCAAAAGGAAAAGGAGGAATTTTTTTATATCTTTCGGGAAAAAACTTGAACTTCAGATTATCGTGTAATTTTTTTTTTAAAAGTTCATAAACAGTCGTCTTACCAACTCCGTGGGCGCCTGCAATTGATATCACTATATTGTCCTTGCTTCCTTTATTCCTATAAACTTTCCTTACCAAATTAAATTACTCCACGCTAATTAGAGATAAACGCTTGATTATCTATTCTCATTTTTTTGGCATTATTATTAATGATGATTCCTAGAGTTTATTGATTTTTCTTATATTAAAACTTTCCAATTAAGGGAGTAATGATTCAGATATTTAAAAAAGAAAAACAATGAGAATAATCAAGAGATTGTAGAAGACTTGAGTAAAAATCGTGTTGTAAAGATTCCCATTCAGCTCGTATAGAATTCCAAGCAGGAAAAACATTAAAAAATCTGTAATGAAGAGAAAGATACCAATATACAAGTCAGAAATAAGAAAAACCAAGATGTTGATACCGGC
This sequence comes from Promethearchaeota archaeon, assembly GCA_016840695.1. Lineage (GTDB taxonomy): Archaea > Asgardarchaeota > Lokiarchaeia > Sigyniarchaeales > SOKP01 > FT1-020. The sequence goes on along the minus strand of JAEORV010000503.1, from coordinate 480 downwards.
ATAAACCAACGCTACAAGAAGAGAAACTACGAGCTTTCCTTTGATTTCCTCGCCAAATCTTTGCTTAAGAGTATTTTGTAGTACACCTCGATATGCTATTTCCGTGGCTATTGCCATTAAACTAACAAGAAGGCAATAAAGTAATAACCAAAAACCTGACTCCTTAACAATTTGATTGAATTCCAAAATATTTGCGTGGTATGTAATGAAATTTTCGAATCCCGCATTTAAAAGCAGAAAAAAAATATGATCTGATAGAATATTGATGAGATATAATCCAAATGCTCCAAGAACTCCTAACATAAGAGCATATGCGATTTTTTTAATATCTGGAATAAATCCAAGTTTTATGAAAGAATTTTTTTTAGCCATGATATAATAAATGGGATATATTCCCAAGGCAATTATGGGAAAAGTTTCTAATAGGATGGTGAAAATGTTCTGATCTATTTCAAGCGTATTAAGATTCATTTGGGTTGA
>JAEORV010000502.1 GCA_016840695.1 Promethearchaeota archaeon | reverse complement strand
GAGGTACCAGGTATATAAAAGAAAGAAAAAAATGGCGAATAAATCTTCACAATAATATTTTTTTTATTCCATTTTCATATGCTTTACGCTTAATTTGGGATTTATTCGATTTTAGATCATTTGGTTATATTTTCTTGCGTGTCTTTTTTTTTTGGAAACCAAGGTATAAATGGACTCGTGCGCCTTTTATAATCTGCATATTCTCCATCTCCTTCATATCTCTTGTTCAAGAGTCTAACTCCTGAAACTTTCAATATCATGAAAGTTATTAATACAGGACTAAAAATCATGACGAACCCCAAAGGAATCATTAATGAAATTACATAAATTCCCCACCACATTGTAACTTCACCGAAATAATTAGGGTGTTGGGTATACTTCCATAGACCTTGATCCATTACTTTTTTCGTTCTATTTTTATCATTAAGAAACTTTCTTAACTGATAATCTCCGACGGCTTCGAAATAAAAACCAATAATCCATATCGATATTCCTATAATATCTATCAATCCCAGGTTTAGATTGTTATTGGCATTGACAAAAAGGACTGGAAAATCGACGAGAAAAATAATAAGTCCTTGAAACATGTAAACCCTAAAGAAACTCTTGAGAATTACTCTATCTCCATATCGTTCTCTCATTGCAGCGTATCTATAATCTTCTGGTTTTCCCCAGTTTCTGATAGTAACATATAAAGAAAGTCTTATACCCCATATTGATACGATTATGGTTATTATGATTTGCCGTAAAGAAAACATGCCTCCAAGTAATAAGCTCGTCCATGCTATGACCACGTAACCTGAACCATAGAAGCAGTCAATTAAACCGTTATTTTTTTTTATTGTTCCAACTATAAATGCAAGAATCATGTACAAGAATAAAGCCAATACCGAAAGTAGTATGGTAACTATCATGTAAATACACTAATTTAATGAAATTGTAAACTGCTATTTATTATATTTGATTATAATTTATAAAATCAAGTGATTTTGAATCATTTATATTGTTATTGGTTTTGTCTGCTTTTTCTCTGTTTCACCCTGGGATGAGCTTTTCTTTTTTTGAGTTCTTTCTTTTACTGATATACTCGTATCGTGGCGCTTGAAATACAATAATTCATATAATTTCCTCAATTCTTCAATATCCTCTATAGATTCTTCCAGAATTGGTTCAAGATCATCGTCATTATATCTATTCTCCTTGAACTTTTTGGCAGGGATTCCCAAGTAAATCCAGTTTTCATCCAATTTCTGTCCCATAGTTGTCAATGAATTTGCTGCTAAAATGGTATTTCTTTCTATGGTAGTTCCTGGTGTAACAACTGAATGGGCTCCTATCTTTACATTATCTTTAATGATTGTTTTTTTAATGATTAAATTATCTCCTATGATCGTCGAGGATTGAATTATGCTTCCCTGGCCCACGATGACATCTTTTCCAAACTCTATAAATTCACAATCAACCCATCCCTCAAATAAGGAATTCCTAAATTTTGTTTTGACTCCAAACATTTTAAAGCAGATATTGTCCATGAATGGAAAAGGAAATTTATGAGAAAGCCATATTGGCCATTTTTTAATTACATTTCTAAGACTCCAATATCTATAATCTTTATCAGAAACATCCCTAAGAAAAACCCCTTCTCTTGGTTTATGTAGTATATTCACTATTATCAAAAAGAATTTTGCCTCTAAGAGCGATACGAGAATAATTGACATATACAATGATAAGAAGAGTAAAGGAAGAAACACTAAGAACTGAAAACTATAAAAAAACAAATTCCAATAGACCCAAATTTCAATTTGGACAATAAAGATGCTTATCCATATTATCATGAGATATGCTATTGCATACCGCTTTCTTACCATAACATTTGAAGTAAATGGTCCGACTTTTAATGAACTAGGTTTTGACATTTGTATCTTTAATCCTTCTCAAATTAATTTTCTTTTGTCTTCATCAATATTTACCTTACTTCTTACTTCATACTTTGTTTTAGTATCTACATCCCTTTTCACGATAATCTCGCTTTTTTCCTCTGCGAATTTATTGGGTTTTAGTTTTATTCCCGGTATACCAAAATAAATCCATCCTTCTTCTAACAACTGTTTATAATTCGTGGTAGAAAGTGCCCCTAAGATTGAGTCCTTGCCAATAATTGTACCAGGCGCTATTGTAGAAACTCCACCAATTACCGTATAATCATCAAATACGCATTCTTTTATTATTAGATATTTTCCAACGATCATTGAACTCATGACTACTGCTCCTTGACCAACGGTAATCTTTCGTCCAAATTTTATAAATTCTACATCAACCCAAGCATCCGTTAAATGGCTTGAGAAATCCATCTTAACACCAAACCATCGAAATGCCCACACATCAACCCAGGGGAGTGGTAAATGCTTGAGTAACCATACTCCAATTCTTTTTATTTCAATACGCATGCACCAAAATTTAAAATCCTTATCACTTTCTTCTGCTCTGAATATCCCTTGCTTTGGTTTATGAATTAGGTTTATTAAAATTAGAAAAAGTTTTGTTATTATCATTATGCTGAAAACAAATACAAAATACATGGCAAATAGGATAAATGGTAATATTGGAAACATGAACCATAAGTCAAAAGTTTCGATTAATGCAAAAAATGCGCTAACGAGAAGCATGCCACTTATCCACATAATAGGAACATAAAACATTAGAAAATTTAATTTTACCCTACTAATTGCACTACTCGTATTAAAATTCAATACATAAT
>JAEORV010000501.1 GCA_016840695.1 Promethearchaeota archaeon | reverse complement strand
GCCAACCGAAAATGACACGCAAGCGGTAGTTCTAATCCCCCTCCAAGGCAATATCCGAAAAGCGTGGCCACTACTGGCTTTCTAATATTCTCAATCGCACTGAGTACTCGTAAGCGTTGGTCTAAGATGTCTTGAATGCGCTTGGGTTTGCTAGCCACCCCTGCCAATTGTTTAAGATCCATGCCCACAGAGAAATGTTCCTCCCCTTCCGCCGTAATCACGATGGCGCGAATGGATTGGTCTTTGGCAAGCTTCGGGACTAGTTTTTCCAACTCGTTGAAGCACTCCAGCTTCATCTGGTTCATGGGCGGTCTATTTATAGACACGATTGCTACTGCATCCTCTTGCGTGAAAAGTAATTGTTTAACCTTTTTTTTCTTGTCTGTTATTTCAAACACCTATTCTTAGTAAATTAATGAAATACCACATAGAATATAAAATTTTTAGATAAAAATTCAGAGGCTAATTTTAGGGATAATTTAGAAAAATTAGATTTTATTGAGCGTGTTCAGCCAGATGTTCAAGCAACAGGCGGGTTATTTTTTCCGGTTCCATTTGGAGCGAGTAATTGCGTGCTTTTTCAAGTATTTCGAATCGATAAGGACCCGTAACATAATGCGCAACTGCTTCAGCCGTTTCCAGGGACACGTTTCCGATATTTCGAGGCCAAATATAGAGCGTGGGCACGACAATCGGCTTTAGTGCTCGAACCTTAATTACTCGATACCAGTTAAAAACGGCATGAATCGCTTCTTTACTGTTAAGCAGCTCACGATATGGTGCAAGTTCTTCTTCTGGTAATCCCGAGCGTTCAAAAATGCCCTCAAAATTTTCCAATTCTTTGTCCTCTTTTACGAATTCAGCAAAATAGCTATACCCATCTCTTTGTTTATTAGCCGCCAGTGTTGACAGCACCTCAACAATAGCCAACGGATGAGGTTGGTTAAGACAGGCTAGCGTCGCCACCCTCTTAGGATACTTTGAGGCAAGAGTCCATGCGGTTGTAGATCCGATACTGATAGCCATGAGATGAAAGGGACGATCCGCCCCTCCGAGCTTTTCGGCAATTGCGAGGGTATCTTTAACATACTCACGTACATCATATGCCTTCTTTCCTTCAGGCCGCGCGCCTGGTGAATAACCCCTCATGTCAAGCGCAACAGTTCGGAATCCTGCCTCTGCTAATTTTGGTTGCTGATGGTGCCACTCCCAACTCGAACGGGCTGTACCGTGTAATAAAATTAGCAATGGACCATCTTCCGGTCCATCCTCCATTGCGTCAAATGTGAATCCACGTGCTTTTATTTGTATTCGTTTCATATTATTCTAAAAAAATTATTATTTTTATAGTATTAATTGTTTTATATAAAAACTTCTATTTTTTGTAATATTTTTATTTAAGCATTTAAATATGTGTATTACATTATTGGAATTATAATTACATCTTATGAATTCAATCCTAATCAATCTAGTTTAAATTAAATAATCAAAATGACCTTCGGATACTGCTTGATTATATGAAATCCAGTTTTTTTCATCCGAAGGAACGCCATTGCAAAGGTAAAGCCAAATTCCCCCCTTACCAAAGTGATGGTCAGTCGAAAAATAAAGAGCATGGTCGAACGGGAAATCTTGAATCTCATTCATCTTAAGTAAACAGGGGTAATATGGCCCAGGTTTAGGCATTTCTTCAGGTTTACTAATGAGAATCCCTTTCTTTTCAAATATGAAAAATGCTGCTACATTTCTATTTTCTTTTTTAATCGTCAATCTTAGAGAGCCCTTTACTTTTTTCATACTTAATTAACTTTTCTTGATGGGCTTTTTCTATATAACTCTTCAATTCTTTGAGATAATCTCCTTTTATCGAATAGAACCTTAGAGCAATCAATCCAAGAGCATCCATTATTGCGGGAACCATGAAAAACAAAAACTTAATGCCGATAATTGCAGTGTCGGACTGAACGTACCCTTCGGGAGCACCTTGCACGTAACCAAATAGGAGCAAGACGGTAACTGCGAGGACTGGTCCAGTGCTTTCTGCGATTTTATTAAAAATAGCGTTCGTTCCAAGATACATCCCTTCTCGGCGCGTGTCATATTTCATCTCATCTTCATCAGTAACTAATATCAAATAAGGATTGACAAAGACTACAGATCCTCCCACAATGACTTTAATTATTAATAATCCAAACCATATTATGTCAGTGCCTTGCAGCAAGCTAACGAGAAATGCAACAATTGATATGAGAATCCCTATCATCCTTCCATTCATTATTAACGAGTGCATCTCCTTTTTCTTAGATAAACTGATATAGACCCATTGTCCAATAAGCCCTCCTAATCCGCCTATTATGAGAAGAATTGTTTCAAAACCTTCTGTAAATAAAAGTACATACGCAAACAAGAACGAGTTGAACATGAAATCATTCATGACAATAAAAAACCTAAAGAATGAGAACGAAACGAAGGATTTTGAGCGAAGACATTGTTTAATAGACTTAAAAAATCCCGGAACGTTCCTTTCTTGATGTAATTCGGGGCGTTCACGCAATTTAGTAGCGGCAATGACGAAAATTATAGCACTAATTATAGCCAAGATGCCGGTAAATATTTGAAAAGTGAATAATCCAGCCTTCATTATTGATAAGGCAAATAAGACTGGTATTCCTCCAATAATTCCTACGATATTTGCTAAGAAAAAAATCTTGTTGCGGTCTTCAATGCTTTCTGCGATTTCTGGTAGCAATGCATCCCAGACCAAGA
>JAEORV010000500.1 GCA_016840695.1 Promethearchaeota archaeon | reverse complement strand
CGATTAAAATGATAAATAAATGTTTTCCTCATTGGTTATGTTCTAATTTTAAAAAATATAATAATAGAGAATTTCATCTTCCTGTAGATCAGCACATGCTAATTGCTTTACTCGCACCTCGACCCGTTTATGTCGGAAGTGGACAAGATAACATTTGGGCAGATCCTATAGGAGAATTTCTTGGGGCAAAATATGCAGAGCCTGTATACACGCTTCTTGGGACAACAGGATTGGGTGCCGAAAAACTCCCCAAAGTAAATGAACCAATAATGAACACGATTGGTTACCATATGCGGGAAGGTGGACATAAATTATCCATATATGACTGGGATAGATACATGGATTTTGCTGACAAGTATCTTTAAGAATGAAAAAATAAAAAAAAATAATATTTAAAGGTTTTGAGATTAAATGGGAGAACATATAATTACCGAAAAAATTGAAAAGATTCTTCGAATTGAAATACACCGCCCAGAAAGAAGAAATGCTATTTCGAGCGATGAGTATGCAGGAATTGCCAAGGCAATTAATGAAGGTGAGCAAGATCCTTCTATTCGTGTCATGGTGATACATGGTCAGAAAGATTATTTTTCAGCAGGAAATGATTTTAAGGAAATTACAATAAAAATCGAGCCCGTAAGGGATTATGCTGATGCTCTTATTAAGTGTAAGAAACCTCTCATAGGAGCGGTTAATGGATATGCGATAGGAATTGGAATGACGATGTTGCTTCATTGCGATTTAGTTTACGCTGGAGAATCGGCTATATTTAGAGCTCCCTTCGTTGATTTAGCATTGTGTCCTGATATTGGGTCTACATACATCCTTCCTCGATTAGTCGGACATCAAAAAGCTTCAGAAATATTCTTATTGTGCGAAGATCTTTCTTCAGAAGAAGCTTATAGACTAGGATTGATAAATAAGGTTTTTCCAGATGATGAATTATTGGAAAGAGTTTTAGAAATAGCAAAAAAGCTTTCTGAAAAACCTCCTGGATCAGTTAGATTAACTAAGGACTTATTAAAGAAAAATCTGGCTGAAATTGTTGAAGCTGTAAGAACAGACGAAGTAATAAATATGGCTAAGAGAATGAGATCCCGTGAAAGCCGGGAAATTATTAAAGCAAAAATGGAAAAAAGAAAACCAGACTTCTCTAAATTTAAGTAAGTTTATTCTTTTTCTTTTTATAATTCTAAGAAATTTTTCAAGATTTGCATTCCATTGGGCTTCATTCTTATGAATTCGGGATCGAACTCTGAAAGATTTTTAAGCAATAAAATCAATGTTATTTTGTTTGAAAATGAATATTTTGATTAAAAATGGATTTATAGTTGATGGAACAGGAACAACTAAGTATAAAGCAGATGTTCTTGTTAATGGGGATACAATCGTCAAAATCGGTTCTGATCTCACCGCAGATAAGGCGAAAGTTATAGATGCCTCGAATACAATTGTTTCCCCCGGATTTATTGACATCCATAACCACGGTGATTTAAATATTGTCGATGCGAATAAGGCAGAATCCTTTGTAATGCAAGGAATGACAACTTTATTAGTTTCCGTATGTGGTCTAGGAATTGCTCCTGCTAATGATTATCTTACTAAGTCTTATAAAGAGTTTATTTCGAGAGCAATGTGTGCATCTCCTACGATTTACAAGGACTTTCACGAAATGAGGAAAGCTTTAGAAGAAATGGGATTTTCTATCAATTTAGCTTTTATGGTTCCCCATATAAATGTAAGATCCTGCGTAATGGAAGCAGACATGCGTCAAGCTACCAAAGAAGAACTTTCAAAAATGAAGCAGATAGTCAGAGAAGGGATGGAATTTGGGGCGTTTGGATTATCTACTGGATTAGATTATCCCCCAGGATCCACCACCAATACAGAAGAATTTATCGAACTTTCCAAGGTGGTAAGTGAATATGATGGAATTTATAATTCTCATATGAGAAATAATGGCGCGAAGTTTATTGAAATTGGCATGAAGGAGCTCATCCGTATAGCCCGAGAAGCCCACGTTCGAGCCCATATTTCACATTGGATGACCTTAAGCCAATATAATACCGAAGATCTAGTTAAAGAAGCCATTCAATTAGTAGAAGATGTTCGGGATGAAGGATTAGAGATTACTGCTGATGTAGTACCATATGATGATGGCGTTACTAGTCTTCCTTTTGTGTTACTAAACACTTGGGTATTCGAAAACTTCATGGTAAATTTATCCAATCCCGAAACCAGAAAACAAATCAAAAAAGAAGTATGGGAAAGATTATCATCTGCTTTTTTAGCTGATGCACCTTTTGTTATCCGATTAATCCCAAAATTTTTGTTGAAACGACTCGCCTATCCAAAGATCGCAAAAAGCGTAAAAGTTCTTCATGTAAAAAATAATCGCCAGTTTCTTGGAAAGACTATGTATGAAACACTAACTAAACTTTATCCCGGGAAAAAATTTGAAGATTCTATGTTGGATTTTATGCGGGACGAAGAAGGAGAAGTTCTAATCATTCACATGATGAAAGACGAGCAAAAGAGCGTGATTCCATTTTATAAACAACCGTTTTCTTGCGCAAGCTCGGATGCTAATCTAAATATCGGGGGAAATAGCCACCCTCGTGCTTATGGCACCTTTCCTAGAGTGATTTCGAGATGGGTACGAGATATGAATATCATATCCTTGGAGGAAGCCATAAGAAAGATGACATCTCTCCCAGCGTCAATTCTCCAAATCAACGATAGAGGCTTGATTAAGGAAGGATATAAGGC
>JAEORV010000499.1 GCA_016840695.1 Promethearchaeota archaeon | reverse complement strand
ATATAATCCAATTTTATTAATCAAATAATGGACTCCATTAAATTCTAATAAAAAATAGTTTTATAAGAACTTGTTAATATATAAATTATAGTTCAATAAGAATTGAATAAAACAATAATACACAGAATAAGAGAAGAAAAAAATGGGCTTCTTAAAAGACATGTCAAAATGGTTAAGCGGCGGAAAAACGAAAGGAGATAGCGTCCGACAAGCTTCTATCAAGTTAAAAGTCTTTAATAAAAGGCTTCTTCGTCAATCAAAAAAATTAGAGACAACTGCGCAACAAGCTAAAGATAAGGCTGTAAGACTCCGTCGACAAGGCGATTTGAAAGGCTCTGAATTTCACGCACGTAACCACCTACAAATTAAAAAGCAAGCAAGAGCTGTAGATTCATTTAGAACAAATTTAGAAGGGTTACAGTTTAAGTTAGAACAAGCGAATGCAGTGAAAGATGTGGCAGATATAATGGGAGGAATTCAAACTTCGCTCGCTCAATTGAAAAGCCAATTATCGCTCCCTCAAATTACCGAAATGATGAAAAACATTGACATGGATATGGAAGATTTCGAAGTAACTCAAGAAATTGCTGCTGAAGGAATGGAAGGTATTGCGCTCGATTCTGCCGTTTCTGATGCTGATGTAAAAACCTTTTTGGGAGAGATAGATTCTGAAATTCAAGTAGAAATGGGTTCTGAACTCCCTTCTGTCGTTCCTGAAGGAAAAATAAATGAATTAGAAAAAGAACTCGATCGGCTTCGTCAGAACGATTAAAAAATCCCTTTTAGCTATTTTTATATGTTCTATAACTCAAGTTTTTTGTTATTACTTAAATTTTGAAATTCTATAGTGTTGTTCCACAGAGAGGACAATGTAAGGCTGATTTATCTGTTATTTCTCCATCGCAAAACGGGCATTTGGTAATCTCAACCTTTTTTGTTTCATTAGATTGCTCTCCATGCATGAGTTCTTCTTCTTTCTGTTGGATTTGAGCTTGGGCTATTTTTTGCTGGCGAAATTTTGCTTTAGTTTGGTTTACATTGTAATGCATCAACCTGTAAATTATTAAAAGCACGACTATTATCAAAACAACTGCAATAATTAAAGATACTACCAAATTTCTATAAATAAAATCAAGAATGTCGTTGATATTAAAACCCATGGTTCACCAAGTAAACAATCAAAATTCTAAGTTTTAAATTTATGTATTGTTATCAATAACCTAGCAATAAGTTTTAAATATGCCTCGTGTCTATATGTACTTTGTTTTTCTTATAAAAATAATTTAAAAAAATAAAGAGAGAGAAATTCAAAAATGGGAGTAGAAGCTTTATTTATTGGAATTGGGATCTTAGTTTTTGTCCTTTTCGTAGTTGCATGCTTGCTTTTAGGAGGTATCAAAGTCATTCGGGAATACGAACGTTTGGTTATCTTTCGATTAGGAAAATATGTTAGAACAATAGGGCCTGGCGTCGTCTATGTCACTCCAATTATCGAAAGCTCTGAAAAGGTGGATTTAAGGATTGTTACAGCTGATATACCTCGTCAAGAGGTAATCACTCGGGACAATATACCGGTTCTAGCGAATACTGTAGTCTATTATTCTGTTATTCGCCCTGAAGATGCGATTATAAAAATCGAAAATTATGCGTATGCCGTGCGTCAATACACACAAGCAGCTTTAAGGGATGTCACAGGAACAATGGATTTAGATTCTGTATTGGGAGAAAGAGAAAAAATTGCAGCAGATATTAGGAAAATCGTTGACAATGAAACAAATGAGTGGGGAATCGACATTAAAAGCATTAAAATTCAAGAAATTGAATTACCGGCAGAAATGAAGCGAGCTATGGCGAAACAGGCAGAAGCAGAACGAGAAAAAAGAGCTGCAATTATTGCATCGGAAGGGGAAATTAAAGCCGCTAAAAATCTTTCTGACGCTGCAGCACTAATGGCCTCTGAACCTGGAGCCCTTCAAATTAGAACTCTCCAAACGATCCGAGATATTTCTCAAGATCCTTCAGAAAAAATCGTAATTTTTATGCCTGGAGATATTGGAAATTTATTAAAGAAACTATGATCAGGAGGAGGAATTTATAATGAGTGGAATTTTAAATACTAACATTCGCTACGTCCAGATTGCTTTCAATCATACGGTGGGTGATGTGGCCAGAATTTTACCGCAAATTCCACCCGATCATAGAATTATTATCGAGGCAGGGACACCATACCTCAAGCGGGAAGGTGTAAGAGGGATACGGCTCATCCGGAATTATTGGAGGGGAATTGTTGTTGCCGATCTAAAAGTGACAGATGGTGCACGCGAAGAAGTTATTTTCGCCTATAATTCAGGTGCCAATGCCATTACTGCTGCTGGAACTGCACCAACTGACACGTTAAACGTATTTACTGAAGAATGTCAGAGATTTAATGTTATTTCGATGATTGACATGCTTGGACAAGAGAATCCGCTCAAAAAACTCCTGTATTTAAAAACTAAACCTGATGTCGTGGTCATTCATAAAGGGCGTGACGAGGAAGCGAATCCAAAGAGCATCATTCGATATAAAGATATCAACAAAGTTCGCTCTAAATATGGAGTTCTTGTTTCTGTTGCCGGGGGTTTAAATTACACTAGCGTACGTAAAGCATATTTCAACGGAGCTGACATAGCTGTGGTGAATATCGTAAAACAAGGTGACATCAACCAAGGTGTGGTTGATATGGCTAATTTTAGGGCGGTCATTCCTTTAATCCTGCAAGAAGTCGGACAT
>JAEORV010000498.1 GCA_016840695.1 Promethearchaeota archaeon | reverse complement strand
GAATCAAGACTGCTGCTGTGTTTTCATCGATCTTTTTATATAGTTCGTCTAGAGTCACCTCTTCAAGTGTTAAATCATTACCCCAACAATAGGTTTGGAGCACTTCTACATATTCTGGATGAATTCCCTTAAGCATTAGTATTTTGTTCTTTCGTGTAATGATCGAGGCAACAAGAGCAGCTTCAGATAGTGCTGTAGAGCCATCATACATGCTTGCGTTTGATATCATGCCCGTTAATCGGTTTATGGCTGTTTGATATTCATAAATCGCCTGCAGCATACCTTGGCTTGCTTCTGGTTGATAAGGAGTGTATGCGGTATAAAATTCTGAACGACTTATAATAGAGTCTATTATAGCGGGAATATAGTGATAATAACATCCCGCACCTAGAAATGATGCGGAATAATTAGTATTTTTATTTGATATTTCTTTTAATTTTTGATATAAATCTGCTTCAGATAATCCATTTGGGAGATTCAAATCTTTTACTATGAGATCTTCAGGAATGTCTAGAAATAATTCTTCAAGAGAATTAACTCCAATTATTTCGAGCATAGAGTTAATTGTTTCATTGTCGTGAGGAGTAAAATCCATGTCAAAGTCCTCCCTTTATTTTCATTTTTCAAGCTCTTTGATAACTAAATCCTTATATTCCTCAATATTTAACAGTTCATCAAGCTCACTAGGATCTAATATTTTTACCTTTAAAATCCATCCATCATCAAAGGGGGATGAATTTATGAGTTCGGGTTGATCCGCAAGAGTTTCATTTATCTCGATTATTTCTCCAGAGATAGGAAGTATCAAATCTGCTGCTGCTTTAGCAGATTCAATAACACATGCATCGGCTCCTTTATCAAAAGCAGTGGCTATTTCTGGAAACTCAACGTAAACCACATCACTTAATTGATGTTGTGCATAATCAGTAATACCAAGTGTTGCAACATCTCCATCCACTCTAATCCATTCATGAGTGGAGGTATATTTAACATTATCTAAGAATTTGTACTCCATGTGTTTTTCACTTTTAAATTAAATTCATATATTCCGATAAAATGGGGTCGATACGACCTCTGCTTTTAATGACTTACCTCGAATTTCTACTTCAAGTTCTGTTCCGACTGCTTTCAATTCAGATTTTATTAAACCTAAACCAATAGTTTTTTTTAGAGTTGGAGAATATCCCCCGGAAGTAATGTATCCAATTTCCTCATTATCTTTGAACAATTTATAATTATCTCGAAGCATTCCTCTATCTTTTAGATTAATCCCTACCAAAATGCGTGAAGTTCCTTTTTCTTTTTGCTTTAAAAGTGCATTTTTTCCAATAAAATCAATTCCTTCTTTAGTTTTTACAACCCAACCAATTCCGGCTTCAAGAGGGGTTATTTCGTTGCTTAATTCGTGACCATAAAGCGAATAGCAAGCTTCTAAACGCAACGAATCTCGAGCACCTAAGCCAATGGGATGGGCTCCGGTTGCTAATAACGAATCCCAAATCTCCGTTGCGTGCTTGCATTCGAAAGATAACTCAAATCCATCTTCGCCCGTGTATCCTGTATGTGCCAAAAAGATAGGAATATCTTTAAAATCAGTATGAGTAAAATAAAACCGCTTTAATGTCGATATCTCTACCTTTACAAGGGGATTTAATAGTTCTCCAGCTTTAGGTCCTTGAAAAGCAATTCTACATCTTAAAGCAGAAATATTTAATATTTCTACACGAAACCCTGAAAGATTCCTTCTCATCCATTCGAGATCTTTTTTGATATTGCTTGCATTTATGATCATTCTGATATTGCCGGTTGGTTCCAAATAATAGAATACATCATCAACCGTGGTTCCATTTTCATAACACATGCAAGAATACTGCCCTTTCCAGAATTCTAAAAGATTCAAGTCATTCGTCATGATTTTTTGAAGGAATTTAATACTATCAGGTCCTTTTATTAAAATTTCGCCCATGTGGGAAATATCAAAAATGCCTGCATGATTGCGAACAAATTCATGTTCCTTAATGATTCCTTCGTATTGTACTGGCATTTCATAGCCGGCGAATTCGACCATTCTAGCCCCCAGGCTTAAGTGGGTATTGTGTAAAGTAGTTGTTTTCATTTTTAATATTTTTTTTTTATTCTTGATCTAATAAAGAAAAAAAGGAATATAAAATCTTTGTCTTTGTAGTATTAATTTGAATTTATTTGTACAATTATAGATAAGATTAAATATTATTGAGACAAAATATATAATAAGGTGAAAAACATGAAGGATAGAAGAAGTTACCTTGATGATATAGACAAGGAAATTTTGAAAAAATTGCAAATCAATTGCAGAGAATCTTTCACAAAAATAGCTGCAGATATTGGAATCTCGAAATCTAAGCTATCTTATCGAATTAAAAGACTTGAAGATACGGGAATAATTGAAGGATATAATGCAAAAATAAACATGTCAAAATTGGGTTATGATCTTCTTGTTGCAACTAATGTGCGAGCAAAATTTGCGCCTAATTATCACGATAAAATAGGGAACAAATTAAAGCAGATCTCTGGAGTTATAGCTGTGTATTTTATATATGGAGAAAGTGATTTCATAATTCTCATACGTGGGAAAAATAGAAAGGACTTGTTTGAGAGGATCCAACTTTTATATAAGATAGAGGGAATCGAGAGGGTACAAACTAGTGTAATTACCGAGATCTATAAAGAAGATCCACGATTCTTTTTTGAACATTGATTGATTAAGAAATATAAAAAAAATTCAAATAAGACTTGT
>JAEORV010000497.1 GCA_016840695.1 Promethearchaeota archaeon | reverse complement strand
GCCTTTCTTTCCGATTTGGTCCCGCGAATAGTGAATATCCTTGGTTTTGTTATTGTCGGGATAATTGCTGTCATGCCAATATTTATAGGTAAGAAGTATATTGTACAACCACGCGTGGGATTAATAAAATTTGGCCCCAAACGGAAAGCTAAAAAGAAAAAGATCCTTGTCTTTTCTGTAATTAACACTATAATATTGGTAATAGTTGTCATTTTTACATTAAATAGCGTCCTTCAGCAAATTCCCCTTCGAGGAGTTGCGCTATTATTGGTCTTAGGATTATTATTTGCAACACTTCCTTTAAGTATAATGGCGTATTTGTTACAATTTCCTCGATTATTTGTGTATGGATTATTAATAGGATTTGGTCTTTCCTTGGCAGAAATTCTTGAATTTAGCTTAACTGTTTTTCTAATAGGGATTATTATTTTAATTGTGGGATTAACATATCTAATCAAATTTATAAGAAAATATCCACGACCAGAGGGGGAGGTAAGATGATAAATGGCAGAAAAAATAGATCTTAAAGAGCTCGAAAAGAAAGCATATAAATCGACTTTTCAAGACGGATTTTGGGACATTTTTATAGGGATGATCTTCATGGCGTTTGCTCTCATGCCGTTAGGCGATGTATTCGAGCTTCCAGAGATGATAGGGATGCTTTTAATATCATTAGGGTGGAATATTGGAGCAGTGGTGTTCATGATATTAGGCAAAAAATATGTTACGGTCCCTCGAATAGGAATGATTAAATTCGGTCCAAAACGGAAAGCAGATCAACGGAAAGTGAAGATTTATTTAGGAATCAACGTGCTTTTTGGAGTAGTAGTTCTCTTACTGCAAATGACAGGGAAATTTGGATTTATTACTGTCCAAAGGTTTGCACTTTCAATACTTTTAGGTCTTTTTATCTCACTTCCATTTGGAGTCATGGCTTATTTCCTGGATTTTCCACGATTGTATATTTATGCATTGCTTGGAGGATTAGGATTTTTTCTCATTGATCTATTTGAATTATTCACTAGTGGTCCTATAGCTCTGATTCTTGTATTTGGAATAATAGGAGGTTCAATAGTAATAGTGGGAGTTATTTTTTTAATAAAATTTCTTCGCAAATATCCATTACCAAAATAAGCAATATAGGGGGGTTTAAAGAATGGTACCTAAAAAGGATGATGACGATAAAGAAAATCCAGACTTTAAGGAACCATTTGATAAGTTCATACACGAACCTTCAAGATTGAAAATAATGGCGCAGTTGTTTGTTGTTGAGAGCGAAGATTTTATCGCTTTAAAGGTTCAAACTGGGCTAACCTGGGGCAACCTTTCATCACATATTGCTAAACTCGAAGAGAAAGGGTATGTCAGCGTGAAGAAGGAATTTAAGGGCAAAAAACCTCGCTCTTGGGCGAACCTTACATCCAAAGGTAGGGTGGCTTTTGAAGAATATATTAAAAGCATGCAAGGATTTCTCACGGAGAAAGTCGAAAAAGGGAAAAAAAAGTAAGAGAAAAAGTGTTAAAAAGAGAAGAATTCCCCCATATTTTCCCATATATAACAAATATTTTTAAATAGAATCATGTCTTTACTAATTGTTAATTTTCGATTAAATTAAAAAAAAAAATATTGAGGTAGTTTCAATGGGAGAAGTTAGCGACGAAGTTTTTTGGTTTAATAAAATTAAAGAACACTGGAAAGCCTTCCTTATATTGGTTATTATCGGAATATACTTAATCGTTAGCTGGGTTTTGGTGTTTTTTGGATACATTCAAAATTCATGGATTGGCGGTTATGGTACTTGGACGTTCGACCAATTCTCAGTTGGTAATTTATTGTTATTCTGTATACAAATGATATTGTGGGTATTGTTATTAGCATTTCTTCCCGCGATCATCGCATTTTGCATTTTCGGGTATTTATGGTGGAAGCAATTACCTGAAGATGAGAAGAGTGAGTTGAAAAGGAGGGAAGAGAAACAAAAGTCACACAAAGCGAGAAACTATGGAGGCGGTGGTGGGGGTATTTCCTTTATAATAGGAATCGCCTTTTTGATACTCATATATGTAGATGGAACCTGGCTCGTTCCCTTTGGCAATTTGTCTTATAGTTATTTCGTTTACGCATATTTCTACGCATTCTTGTGGATTTTCTTTCTTTTTATAGTTCCAGCATGTATTTTAGGACTTATTTATCTAATTCGCAAATACAAATAAGTTTCTATACCTTTTTTTTTTATTTTACTTGTATTAGATACTATTAAAACTGTAAATTCAATAAATTATTAACTTTAATCTCATTTTAACACCTATAAAACTATTGAATTATTAAACCTTATCATGTCTAATACCGCGGTTGAGAGCACTAATGAATCTGTAAATCGGACATTTCTTCCTATATTTTTGTTAGGAGGATTTTTCTCGCTTGCGTTTAGTGGAATTTACATACTTAACGTGCCACTATCAGAGCTTTTCTGGCCTGGAGAGGATTATCACGCGCTTGAAATGGGAATTCTCATCAGTTCGATGTTTTTAACGATAGCTTTTTCCGGCATGTTGTTTGGAAGGTTAATCGACAAGCATAGTCGAGTGAAGATCTTATTTATTGTATCTCTCGTGAGGGGGATATGCATGATTCTTCTTAGTTTTGCCATTGTAGGTCAAGGATTAGCATCTTGGTTGTATTTTTACATCATCGTACTTTTCTTCGCGTTCTTTGCTGGCGGAAATTATCCCTCAGTTGCTTCTCTTTCGCACGATATAGTTCCCATGGACCAACGC
>JAEORV010000496.1 GCA_016840695.1 Promethearchaeota archaeon | reverse complement strand
AACTTTTTACAGCAAATGGATGTAATAATCATCAGTCTTGATTCGCTCAATATTAAGGATCTTTCCAGAATGTATGAAGTTAACGATAGAATTTCTAGAAATGTGTTAAAAAACCTATTAGCCTTGAAAATCTTGCAGAATTACTCAGCATTCAAGTTAGTAGCTAACACGGTAATCACGAAGGAAACAATAGCGGAATCTTTTGATATCTTAGATTTTTGTAATGATTTAGGAATTACTTTCAGTCCTGTTTCTTCTAACATTGGACATGAGGCTGATCCTAAACTATTAGAAGATCCGAACTACAAACGACTCACTCAAAAAATCATTGAAAGGGCAAATCAGGGATATCCAATGATTGCATCAGCACGAATGTTGGAAAAATTGTTAGATTTTAAAGGATTCGACTGTTATCCCGTCGTTTTTGACCATGTAGATTATAATGGAGAGATCTTTTGGCCTTGTAAAGCGTATCCAGACGCAGCAATGGTTAACGTGTTAAAATATAAGAATGTAAAGAAAGTCCATGAGGCAGCTTGCAAATTGATCAATCCTACAAATTTCCACGGAACGGGTCCCAAACAATGCCAGGCGAATTGTGCATGGATGCAAAACTGCGTAACTGACACTTATGCGTACGCGCTAAGTAAAGGAATATTTGATAGTGGCGTTTTAAAAGAGATCGGGGGGCTTTTAAGCTAATAACATTTGAATGAATTGCCCTATTTTTTCAATTGCTTCCTTACTCTCGGGAATTTCGTCATAATAATTATGGAATACATGGGGCATTTCGTTCCAGACCTCTAAAGTAACATCTACTCCTGCTTCTTTAGCTCGTTCTGCCAATCGTACTGAATCGTCTCTTATTGTTTCGATGCTTCCAGCGTGAATTAAAAGTGGGGGTAGTCCTGTTAAATCAGCGTATACAGGTGATATTAGGGGATTTTTTCGACTATTTCCTCCCGAATATACCAACGCAGTCATTCGAAGTATTGCTTTTGAAAGTTCAGGTTCATATTCAGCATTGAGCTTCATGGATTCACCTCGTAATGCTAAATCCGTCCATGGAGATAAAAGCACTGCCCCTGCAGGTAATGGGAGAGATAATTCCTTTAGTTTTAAGAGAGTTGCTACGGTCAATCCACCACCTGCGGAACTACCAGCACAAACGATATTTTCAGCTTTAATTCCATTAGAAATTAACCATTGATATGCAGCAATTGAATCGTTTAATGCTGCAGGAAATGGATGCTCAGGGGCTAAACGATACCCAACGAGGAATGTCCGTATATTTGACGAATTGCTGATGAGAGATGATAGGATTCGCCTCGTTTCTATTGTTCCTATGACGTAAGCTCCACCAAACAAATAAAATAAGACTTTATTAGAATCAGCATCAGAGGGAGTGATCCATTCTGCAGGTACTCCGTTCGCATCAACACGCTCGAAATTAACACCACTCGGTATGAGATCCTTTCTTTTAGTTGATGAATATGCATCACTAAAACGATTGAGTTCTAGAACGATATTGGCATCGCTAATCAAGATCTTTTCGTCTACTTCTATTCCTTCGCTTTTCTTTTTTTGAATAAATTCTTTTGTTGCATTCTCGGAGTAAGTATTTTTCCTTTCCATTACTTTCTTTACATCCGAACGTAATTTTGGGCTAATAAGTACGGTCATAAATAGATTTCTCCAATTTATTGGATATTAGTTAAAATATAAGATGAATAAATTTATAATTGTATTGGATACTTGCCAAATTCGTGCGTGGCTTCCACCATCCACTTCAGGTTTTGCACTTTAACATCAGGATGCATATTTGCTGGAGAAACCATAAAGCCTCCCCCAGGACCTGCAGTTTTTATGGCATATTTAACCGCGTTGTATACTTCCTCTTTTGTACCATATACCAAATCATGAGATACATCAATATTTCCCATCAAGCATAATTTATCGCCAACTTTCTTTTTAACAAGAGCCAGATCAACGCCTGCGGTAGGTTCCAAGCTTTGTAAGCCATCAAAACCACAGTTAACAACAAAATCCAAGAGGGGATGGACGTGTCCGTCCGTGTGAAGAACGATTTTCCCTCCTCTTTCGTGTACTGCGTCAGTAATCATTTTATAGGCAGGTAAAAGCAAGTCGTTAAATTGTTTCGGGCTCATCATAGGACCAGTCTTATATGCTAAGTCCCCTGATTCAACAAACATCTCGGCACCCGCATCCATATAACTCATGTAACAATCTTTTGTGAATCGTGCAATAACTTGGTGCACTTCCTTGATAAATTTGGGATTCTTGCGCAAAAGTTTGGCGTAATGCGAAAAGCCCATGCCTTGAGAAGCGCTTTCAAAAACACCAGCTAAATCGTTGGTTACTACGACAAATATTTTTTCTTTATATTTCTTATTGATGCGTCGAAAGAATTTTGCTGCGAACTTGCTGTACTTTTTGGTCATTGGACCTTCTATGTTTTCCTTCGCTTCTTTCCACTTCTCGGGAGTATTCATCGTTCCATATAAATAGTAAGGGTTTATATTTCCTTTGTTATCTCGTGCTTCCCAAACTCGTCCAAAAATGTCCCTCATGTAGATTCTTCCATCGTTAAGATTGTCAAACTCGTTAGTAAAATAAAAAGGAAGTATTCCAACCTGCATGACGTCCAAACCTATGGTTGCTGCTGCTTCAACACACCTTGAAAATGTTGTAACTTCCACTCCTTCTACTAGATTCGTCATTTCCTCGTGCCAATTTTCAGGATTATCTCTTCTTACTTGTTC
>JAEORV010000495.1 GCA_016840695.1 Promethearchaeota archaeon | reverse complement strand
TATTAGCTATCATAACAAATTTAAAAAAAAAAACTGACAAAATAATCAATGAAAATATTTCACAATGAATGAAGGTTCTAATCTTTCTACCATTTCGTTTTCTGCGACTAAATGACTAAAGTGTTATGTTATTTGTTGATTATTAGCAGTTTTCCTAAAGATTTATATATGGTGAAGATCATATTATTACTTGATTACGACAAATAAACTATTAAAAGTAGGAGAATTATAAACCCACTTTACGAGTATTATTAATCTGAAAATAAAAAAAAAATCTGTGGAAAACATGTTAGAATACGAAAAAGATAATTTATTTGCAACTTTTGAAGCAGTAGTAAACAGCATTATGGCTGAAAAATTAGCAGATCCAAAAAACCAGAAAAAGCTTGAAGAGTTTAAAGTAAAGGTTAATTTAGGTCTTGAAATAACGGAGGATTTCGTTTATTGGGTAAATCTCTGTGCAGAAGATGGTGTTTTTCAGTTGGGAAGAGGTGAACTTAAAGAAGATTACGATTTAATTTTACAATCCGCTCCCGAAGATTTATTATTCTTTTGCAACGGTGAAAACGGCGTGGTTCACATGATGACCAAAAAGAACCGGTTTGGTCGGAGAAAATTGCGCTTTAAAAAAGGTGCTACGGGCTGGAATATTGGAAAATTATTATACCTTTCAAAACTCTTAGTATTAGATAAAAAATAAGAACTTTAAAGAGGAGGTTAAAAAATGATACAAATTGATGAGGGAAATATTAACCACGAAAGTGTAAAAATTCAAAAAATTAATGAAGCGAATCGACTTGAATACTTGAAAAAATTTTCCAAATTAACTGATAAAGAAAAATTCTTTAACAACAAGGTCCTTCCTCAGAACAAGAATGCCTGGTATTGGAACTTTTTCAGGAAAATGGACGAAGATTGCAGGTATTTCAAGTATTAGTTTATTTTTCTTTTTTTTTAAATCATTATTGGATCATCTCTTAGTACTCACTCAACCTTTTTACTTGGGAATTAAAAATAAATATTTATATAATGTAAGATTGAAGTTTTAAAGTACTATTAAATGAATTATTTAAGTGTGGTAGTTGTTGACATCTATATTAATAAAGAACGGGAAAATAATTGACGGCACGGGTAATCCGTGGTTTAGAGCAGATTTGTTAATTGAAGGTAGTAAAATCTCGAAGATATCTCCCAAAATTGAAGGTGTTAAAGCTGAAGAGGTCATTGACGCTTCTGGGCTGATTGTTTCACCAGGGTTCATTGACATTCATACTCATTCGGATCTTTCGATTTTAAAAGCTCGTGGTGATAACGTGCTCACGCAAGGTGTTACGACTCACGTGGTTGGAAATTGTGGATTTTCGCCGACCCCCATAAAACCTGAAGTATTTAATAACGAAGATGCTGATGTATTTAAACAAATGCTCGGATATAAGGATAAATCAGAAATTTTTTCCAATTTGAACGAGTATATAAATACGGCTCAGAAAGAGGGAATTCCTATAAATATGATACCGTTAGTAGGTCACTCTATTTTAAGGGTTAACGTGATGGGATTGGATAATAGAGAGCCAACTACTGAAGAATTGCAGGAAATGAAAGATCTATTAGAAGTGGAAATGCAACAGGGAGCATTTGGATTATCAACGGGATTAGATTATCCTCCTGGATCTTTCGCAAAAACCTATGAGATAATTGAGTTATGCAAGGTTGCAAGCAAGTATAACGGAATATACGCTTCGCATTTCCGTGGATTAGCATTTGGATTGAGTAAGGCAACCAAAGAAGCAATTAAAATAGCGAAATCGGGAATCTCAGTTCAATTATCGCATTTAAAACCATTTGGTTTCTGGATAGGGGATATAAGAAAATCGTGCAAGTTGATAGAGAGAGCTCGTGATGATGGATTAGATGTTACCATGGACGTGTTTCCTCAAGCTTCGAATTCAACATTTCTCTTCGCATTAGTACCTCCCTGGGTGTATCTTTCAAAAGACAAGGTGGATGTTCCGAGAGCCATTGAGATTTTAAAAAAGACGAAGACTGACGAGGATTTCAGGAAGAGAATGCATAGAGAAATAAACATGATAGTAGATAGCTTTTTAAACATAAAAGAACTAGAGGACTGGAATAAGGTATACATAAACGCTCCTCAAAGCCAGGAATATAACGGTAAACACATATATAGGATCGCCTCCGAAAAAAACATGGATCCAAGAGATGTCCTCATTGACATCTTAATTGATTTAGAGGGCGCCGTGAGCGGGACTTATCTTTCAATAACGGAAGAAGATAATATCGTGACCATCGTCCATCCAGCTTCAATGTTTGGATCTGATGGAAGAGTTATTCCTGAGTACGATAAGGACACCTTTCCAAATCCTTATTGCAATGGTACATTCACGCGAGTGTTGGGAAAACACGTGAGAGAAGATAAATTACTCACGCTACACGACGCAATCAGGAGAATGACCTCTTTCCCTGCGCAAAAATTAACTTTAACTGATCGGGGGTTGCTTAAAGAAGGTTTTTGGGCAGATGTTTCAATATTTGATGCGGATAAAATCATTGATAAAGCTACCTACGATGATCCACGGTTACTATCTGAGGGAGTCGTGCATGTCATTGTAAACGGAGTCATTGCCATGAAAAATGGAGAATTTACTGGTTCCAAATCTGGAATACCATTGAGAAGAAGATAATCTTGTCATTTTTATTTATTAACGATAAAGATTGAATAGGTCCCTAACGCCTTCGCAACCAGAACACCATCGTTTAGCATTTCAGATTCA
>JAEORV010000494.1 GCA_016840695.1 Promethearchaeota archaeon | reverse complement strand
AAAAACTCTAGATTCTTTTATTAATGACCCGCGAATCCAAAGGTTACCTCGTCAAAACCGAATAAACTTGTAAGAGGTTTTCTTTATTACCAAAAAATTGCTTCCTATGCATTTTAGAAAAAGTTTATTTATCTATTAATATTAAATTAATGATCTCTACGGTTTTATCAACAAAACTTTATAAATAGAAATATCTTTATTATTAAAACAAATTTTTGAAATAATTGTATACAAAAAACGACCTAAAAAAAACACTGGTGAGATGAAATTGACCGATTACTATCGCAAAAAAATACATTATGAGGAATTGATTGCTACTTTTGACGATATGTTAATACTACCGGGATATACGGGATTTAACATCGATGATGTAGATATTACTTCGAGTCTAGGAAATAAGTATCAATTTAACATGCCTATTATGAGTTCAGCCATGGATACTGTAACGGAAGAAGAGATGGCAATTAAGATGGCCTTGTTAGGTGGTCTTGGAGTATTGCACAGAAATTGTAGCTATGAAAAACAATTGGAGATGGTTCGAAAAGTTAAAAGAGCAAGATCTTTTGTCATAGATGATGTAGCAACTATAAAAAATGATGCAAAAATTGCTGAAGCAAAGCTCCGGATGGAATCCGATGGAATTAGTGGATTAGTCGTTGTGGACGACAAGGATAGAGTGTGTGGAATATTTACTCAACGAGACTTTCCGTACCAGG
This sequence comes from Promethearchaeota archaeon, assembly GCA_016840695.1. Classification (GTDB taxonomy): domain Archaea; phylum Asgardarchaeota; class Lokiarchaeia; order Sigyniarchaeales; family SOKP01; genus FT1-020. Next base: position 2,076 of record JAEORV010000494.1, on the reverse strand, counting down.
AAGAATTATTAAATACGGGAGATGTAAAGGATTACATGACAAAGAAGGTTGTTTCTATCACGCCAGGGGCTTCAAGAGACGAAGCCTTACAAAAGTTATTTGAAAATCGAATTGAGAAATTGCCCATAATCGAAGAAGGAAAATTAAAAGGATTGATCACGATAAAAGATTTAAAACCGGAATTTCCATTGGCCAGTAAGGACAAAGAAGGGCGTCTATTATGCGGGCTTGCTTTAAGTCCAAAAGTTCCAAATAACATGGCTTCTTTAAGCATTCTAAAGGAGATCGATGCATATGTAGATTTATTCTTTATTGATGTTGCGGAATTTTATAAAAAAATAGATATTGATGGTGCTAAAGAATTAATGAGTATATTAGAATCTGATTTTATTCTGGGCAATATTGGAACATATGAAGCTGCGGAACATCTACTTACCAAAGTTGATTTCTCAGAACAATTCATTGCATTAAAAGCTGGAATGGGTAGTGGTTCAATTTGTTCAACTTCAATACAAACAGGTGTTGGTGCGCCAACTTTATATGCCACGGCACAGGTTGCAGATGCTATTGCTGATTATAATCCAAAAATTGGATTGATCTCTGATGGAGGCTTTAAAAATCCGGGAGACTTACCAAAAGCAATTTCAGTAGGAGCAGATATGATAATGAGCGGGCATTTCTTTGCGGGTTGCGAGGAATCTCCAGGATATGTAGATACCATCCAAGGTCGTAAGGTAAAAGTTTACCGGGGTATGGGAAGCAAGGAAGCTCGCGTATCAGAGTATATATTGGATAGATATATTGAAGGAGAGGGATCAAAAACTCTACCTGAAGGAGTTAGTGATTATGTTCCATTCGTAGGAGCAGTTTCAGGCGTTCTTAACTCTTTAAAAGAGGGTATACGAAATGGGATGATATATGCAGGAGCAAGTAATATCTCTGATATGAAAAAAGTTAAAGTAGGAATAGTATCTAATGCTGGTCGAATCGAGCAAAGACCACATGACCTCTTAGGAAGATATTAAAAATAATATAATGTCATTTCTTTTCAATCGTAAATCATTTTATTTATTAAAGAATTATTAAACAAGTTTTAACTATTAAATTCACTAAATAGATTATCAATGTATAACGAGGATTTTTCATGAAGAAAATAGAACGAGCGATTGTAAGCGTTTTTGATAAAAGCGGTGTTTTGGAGTTTGTAAAAGTTTTAGTAAATGATTTTGGAGTTGAAATTCTATCGACAGGAGGAACTGGCAGATTATTAGAGCAAAATGGTATAAGTTATACTCAAATTTCAGAGTATACTAAATCACCAGAAATGTTTAATGGTAGAGTGAAAACATTACATCCCAAAATAGAAGGAGGAATTCTGTATCGCAGGGAATTAGATAAAGATGATGCAATAAAATATGACATCCCCCCGATAGATATGGTTGTCTGCAACTTGTACCAGTTTAAAGAAGCAATCTCTAAGCCAGATATCACTTTAGAAGAAGCATTAGAAATGATTGATATTGGGGGTCCGACCATGATTAGAGCCGCTGCAAAAAACTTCCCTGACGTTGTAGTCATTCCAAATTCAAGATACTATGACGAGATAGTTAGAGAAATGAGAGAAAATAAAGGACATGTTAGCGACAATATTAGAGCCTCGCTAGCGCAAGATGTTTTTGCAATAATGGCTGATTATAATGCGGCAATCGCTAATTATTTGCAGAATTATTATGATCCCAACGCCTTAATGGGAAATAATCTGATTAAAGTTTATGAAAAAGTTCAAGATTGTAGATATGGAGAGAATTGGGACCAAGCAGCTGCTTATTATAGGGATTTATCATGTAAATATGGATTACATAGCATGAAGCAGTTAGGTGGTAAGGCAATCTCGTTTAACAATTATTTAGATATTGACGGGTGCATGCAAATGCTCTTGGATCTCGGACCAGAAAACTATACCACGGCTATATTAAAACACACGTCTCCTAATGGTATGGCTCTTGATAGAGATAACCAATTAAAATCTGTTCAAATGGCGTTTAGTTGCGATCCCATGTCTGCATTTGGTGGAAT
>JAEORV010000493.1 GCA_016840695.1 Promethearchaeota archaeon | reverse complement strand
CACTCGAAATAATTCATGAGTTGTATTAGTCCCCAAGCCCATGCTCCAATTGTTCCCCATTCATTTTCTAATGGGCGATTTTGTCCTTCTTTATAAAATAGGGGATGAACGCCATCTTTAAAATAATTAATATTAGAATCAAAATCCCCAAATCTTGCTGTTGCAACTGCATATCCCCTGTGTAAAACATGCTCGAAAGGCCAAAGACTTCTCTTATAACCTAGCCACCAATTTGGTAGTCCTGTAAAAGCAGGGACAGGTCTTCTTACATTATTGGGTATATATATTTGTAGTCTCGCATCAACCTGTCGTGTATCAGTTCTAAAAGTAATCTTAACTGCCTTTCTTGTAGCTAATCCCTCTAAATCATTCTTATCTTCATTTATAATATTGTATTTAGCTTCAACTGCTTCAGTAGGGATTTTTCCATACACGTTTTCTTCAAACAAGCGCAAGATTTCTGCTCTTCTCTTTTCGATCCATTGATTTTTATCAATGACTCTCTCTCCATTTTGGAAAATTAGTGGATCTGGAAGATTGTAGTCCTTAATTATGTGTTGTACCTTTGTATCAAACAACCTCGGTTTTACATATTTAAGACCGAGGTTCATAAATGCCCTTATTAACCGATTCATGGTTATTTTAGATGCAATTTTTTATCAATAAAAAATCTATATTTTTCACTGCTTAAATTCATTCATAATTTTTAATTTCGCTGAAAGATATATTTTCAATAACAATCTTAATAACAAGTTTAGTGTTATATCATGAAGAAAAACGTAGGCATAATTGGTCTTGGCGATATGGGGATTGGAATGGCTAAAAATATTGTCAAGAACGGGTTTGAACTCACGGGATTCGATCTCAGGGCAGAAAGGCTTGAGATGTTGTCCAAATTAGGAGGCAGACCTGCTGCGAGTAGCAGAGAAGTCGGCGAAAATTCGAATATAGTATTTGTAATGGTCCTAAATGGCGAACAAGTAAAAGAAGTAGTCATGGGAAAAGATGGTTTACTTGATGGAATGAAGGAAGGATCTACTATTGTTGTATCCGCAACAATTAACCCTTCTGAAGTCATGGCGCTTGAAGAACCAGTACTTAGTAAAGGGATTAATCTTGTGGATACACCTGTCAGCGGAGGTAAATCTGGTGCTGACAATGGGACGCTAACCTTTATGACCGCTACAAAAAAAGAAGTTTTTGATGATTGTAAACCTATTTTTGAAGCTGTAGCAAGAGACATCCATTATATTGGAGACAAAATTGGCATGGGTCAAAAAACAAAAGCTTCATTACAAGCATTTATTGGATCTAGCTTTACTGCTATATTCGAATCATTAGTTTTGGGTGTAAAAGCGGGCGTACCCGCCGATACATTATATAAAGTCTTTAGTACAAGCGGTGTATCAAGTAATCTATTCAAGGGATGTGCAAAGTTAATCTTGGAACGAAAGTTTGAAAAAACTGGGAGCCACATTGGAACCATGTATAAAGATTTAGGAATTTCCATGGGTATGGCCAAGAAAAATGGTTGCATGATGAATACAACTGCAGCTGCTTATGAGTTATTCAGGGCAGGATTCTCACTATTTCCAGATGGAGACAATTGGTCAATCGTGAAGCTCCTTGAGCAGATTGCGGGAATCGAGGTTAAAGGAAACTTGGAGGTGTAAATCAAGATGAAATATGGTGTAATTACAGACGGCATTGATTATGAAGATCTTGAACGTGCTTTCCAGGTCATGAAAGAAACCAACATGGAATATGCAGAACTTCAATTCTTCTGGGGTAAAGAAATCGGTGACCATTCTGATGAGGAATATAAGAAAGTAAAGGAATTACTAGCTCAATATGACTTAAAATTATCTTGTCTTAGCCGTCATATTTTTGGCGGAATTTCTGTCAGGGATACTAAAGTGGGAGATACAACATACCAAAAACATTTTGACGCTTTGAAGCGAAACATTAAGATTGCTAAGGATTTAGATTGTCCGATTGTAAGAACAATGAGCGGGCGGAAAGAGATGATAATCTTTGGTGGTTATGGTGCAGAAAAATGGGTAGCGAGTAGTGGTGCTTGGGAGGCACTCATTGAACTCATGAAACCAGTTGCAAAGCTTGCAGAGGAAGAAGATATCATTGTTGCTGTTGAGACTGGAAATAATGCAATGATTACCTCTGGTTGGCTTGGAAAGAAATTGATTGACGATTTGGGAACAGATCATGTAAAAATCATTTGGGATATTCCGAATACCATGTATTGCACGGATATACCATATCCTGATGCTTATGAAGAGATAAAAGATTACATTGGTCATATTCATCTAAAAGATTGTGTTGCCAATATCTCAAGAGCAACAGTAAACTTCTGTCCTCTTGGAAAAGGAGATGTGGCTCCGTATCTCGAACCAATCGCTAAAGCATTAAAACGAGATAATTATCAAGGCGTGGTTTCCTTAGAAAGTGTTTATCATCCATTAAATGGAACTTATGAAGATGGATACCGTGAATGCTTACCCAAATTCAAAGAATTATTTGAATAAATAATAGCTTTAATATAACCCTCTTAATATTTTATTTCTTAATATTTTATTTGAATAATTTGTCTTCTATTTTCTTGATTACTAAACGAAATTTGTTAGAAAGAGCTCTAAAATCCCATTCTCCACTATGTAGATCCAACAATTATTGGACTCCCTTTTTTTTTTAATCAACTCTTTATTTTATTTAATTATGAATGTTAATAATGAATTAAATGGTCTTTTTAATTTAACACCAGAATATGTTAAACAAG
>JAEORV010000492.1 GCA_016840695.1 Promethearchaeota archaeon | reverse complement strand
GGAGTGATATAAATGGGTAATTTCATGTTCAAGACTGTATTAAAATTAGCAAAAAAGAAACTCGAAAAGCCGGAATTTAAGAAAGAAATTTTTAATGAAGAAACGGGGCACGTGTGGAACGCTCGTATTTATTTTACTACCGAAGATGACAAAGAACATCTGTACATCATTTTTAAGAACGGAAATGTGGAAATAGGAAGTGAACCTCTTGAAGACCCAACAATTAAACTTACTTTTAAAGATTCTAAGGCTTTGGCTAAATTATACCGTACATCGCCTCAAAATACAATGGTGTGGCTATTAAATAATAATTTTAGATACGAAGGAAACCTCACTGACATAGCAAGGTTTTCCTTTCTAACGGCGTATCTACTTCAAGGCCGTAAAAAAAAATTCCAGAAAAGGCAGGAAAAGAAAGTTAAAAAAGAGATTTTATCCTACTATGAGTTTGTTGACTGGGAAAATGGGTCTTCGAAATATAAACCTGCAAAAAATAAAATCTTAGACTATAAGGTTGACAATGTAAAATACTTAGATGACCCCTATTTAGGAAGGTATAAAATTCAAGACTTCAAGCGTATTAATTATTTGAAATATAGGCATTTCCAAACTCCAGGAAGCATTTGTACTGAAAGAGCTAAACTGCTTACTGATTACTTCAGGGAACATGGATTTTTGAAGGAAGATGGTAACGAGGATCATCCCGAATTAAGACAAGGCAAAATGTTAAACCATGTTTTATCAAATAAAAAACCAATAATTCAAGAGCACGATTTGCTGGCGGGCACGACTACGACAAAAGAGAAAGGCGTGCTTTTATATCCTGACACTGGCGCCGTGGCACTTTGGCCGGAATTATACACCATAGATAACCGACAGTTAAATCCTTACGAAATTAATCAAGAAGATATAGACATTTTAAATTACGAGGTATTCCCATACTGGTCAGATAGAAACATTAGAGAATATTGTAGGTCAATGACGGGAAATCCCCTTTCACAACGGCTTGATGAAGTGTGGATTTTATATTTCATGTGGAAAACTCAAACAATCTCGCACACAATACCCGGATTTCCATCGGTTTTAGAAATAGGATTAGAAAAATTAAAGGAAGATGCCGATGAACATAAAAAATTTGCGTCCGATAAAAAGAAACAAGACTTTTACGAGGGATTTAACTTAGCCATTCAAGGAGTAATTAATTATGCGACTAATTTAAGCAATAAAGCTCAAGAGTTAGCAGGTTTAATTGACAATAGTAATGCTTCGGACGTTCAAAAGCAAAGAAAACAAGAATTGGAAAATCTCTCGAGAATCTGCGCGAAAGTTCCTGCTAAACCAGCGGAAACTTTTGAAGAAGCAATCAACTCCATTTGGATCACGTGGATCGCTCTTCACCACGAAAGCATGAATGCGGGTTTATCTTTAGGTAGATTAGACCAGTGGCTTCAGCCCTATTTTGAAGCAGACATGCAGAAAGCTAAATCAGAACAAGAAAAAGAAGCCATAATTAAGAAAACGATTGAATTAATGGGGTGTTTTTTTTTAAGGACGGGAGATCACTTACCGTTAGTACCTGATATTGGAAATTATTTGTTTGGAGGGAGTTCTTCTGATCAAGCGTTAACGGTGGGCGGTGTCGACGAAAACGGGGAAAATTCCGTGAACGACATGACATACATCATTCTTAAAGTAACTGAAATGCTTTGTCTTCGAGATCCAAATATGAATGCTCGTTATCACCCGGATAAAAACTCAAAAGAATACTTAGACAGATTATGTGAAGTTAACATCAATACTGCTGCCACGCCCTCAATACACAATGATAAACAGATGATAAAAGCGCTTACCATCCAAGGCATTCCAATTGAGCACGCTCGAACATGGGCGGCGACTGGCTGCGTTGAGCCAACCATATGTGGAAGGCATTTTGGTCATACAAATTGCATGATGTTAAACACGGTAGCTCCCTTGGAAATGACCTTAAATAATGGATATCACCCAATTGTTAGTAATATATGGCAAATTGGTCCAACGACAGGGAAATTAAACGAGTTCAAAACTTACGATGATTTTCTAAAGGCTTACAAAACCCAATTACACTTCTTGGTTGATAACTCTGTTGAATATAACAACAATTTGGGAAAGACTCATCAGATTCTCCATCCAACGCCTTTGCTTAGTTCATTAATTGAGGGCCCTATGGAAAAGGGGAATGATCTGGTTGATGGGGCTGCCTTATATAACACTTCTGGAGTAGCTTTAGTTGGTTTAACGGACGTGATTGATAGTCTTAAGGTAATTAAGGATTTAGTGTATGACAGGAAATTTATCGATTTACCGACTTTCAATGATGTCATAAAAGCCAACTTTGAGACGAAACTAGGAAAAGAGATATATCAGCAAATTGAAAAAATTGAAATGTTTGGATCTGATGATGCAGAATCTAACGAGATTGGTAGAGATTTAGTCAATTACCTTTACGAGGATTTCTTGTCGTATGAGAATTATAGAGGCGGTAGATATCTAGCTGGTTTTTGGAGCATGAGCAATCACGTTGCGTTTGGAACGCTTTCTGGGGCTTTACCAAACGGTAGGAAGGCTTATAAATCTTTTACACCGGGTTTAACGCCGGCACCAGGTAGAAAAGACGAATTAATACAAAATATTCACTCGGTAGCGTCTTTAGACACGTTAAAAATGCCTAATAATTTGGCGTTTAACGTAAAACTGGTACCAAATAGTTCTGATTCCCACGATGAAACTTTGAATTATTTTAATAGCTACGTGAAAAG
>JAEORV010000491.1 GCA_016840695.1 Promethearchaeota archaeon | reverse complement strand
AAGATCGAAACTATTGGGAAATGGTTGGAGTATATCTTAAGATAATACAGGAACAAGAGGTGGAAAGAAAAAAGAATAAACCCATAGATTGGAACTTATCTTAACCCTCTTTATCTCATAAAAAAATAAGTCATGTTTAAAGGAATAGGATTACTTTATTTTATTTGCATAGGGTTCTTTGCATTGCTAGTTCTTTGTGAATTTGTTATCTCCACGCTAAGGGAGGGAAATAAAGTCAAAAAATGGTGGAGAAAAAACGTGATTGCAGAATATAATAAAGACTAAAACCAAATTTACTATGAAAAAAATTATTGCATTTCTAAGAAAGCTTTTCGGGTTGAAGAAAAGTAATGCTTACCAGAACCACAAGCCGATCGGAGGGGATCTACTGTAAATGAAAGGAATCCATTCCTTCTGGTCGAAGGCTTACTTTACTGGCAGATGGGGTGAGGAGCCAAAGATAATTCAAGACATCTTTAATTTCGCTCTCTCCTCACACTTATCTAACAAAATTTTTAAAAGCACCGAGCTCGTCACAGACGAGTTTGGTGCTTCTTTGCTTGAATGTTTACCATACAAGAATATCGACACAGACCTTGAAGAAATAAGTCACGTAGACGAAAGGTTTTGGACCGCAGGCAAAGTGCATGCGATGAGGGTACAGGAGGAACCATTTATACATATTGATGGCGATGTTTTCTTTATGAATAAAAAATCAAAACCGATCTTTAAGGGAAATTGGGATGCCATTGTTCAAATGAGGGAAATTGGAAATCATTTTTACAGCACATATCCACCAGTATTTAGAGAAATAAGAAAGGTATATCCACCTATAGATGATATAAACATCTTTAATTTTGCTTATAACAATGGCATAATTGGGTTTCAGAACATGGATTTCATGAGGGAATACACCTATAAATATTTCGACCTGGTTTACAACCTAGAAAAGGCAGGGGTTAAATTCCCGCCAAACCAGGATCCCAATATTGTAGTAGAGCAATCCCTACTTACTACAATAGCTGAAAACTCCAATCTACACATTAAAGAACTCATTACAGTTTCTGATATGCAGAAGGATGATCTTTTCGGATATGCACAAAAAATTGGATTCGTTCATCTTTGGGGTAATTCAAAATATTCCGAGGAATATTCAAAAAAGGTAAAGGAAAGACTTAAAGTGGAAAACAAAAAACTGTACAATGATATAAATTTCATAGTCAAGAAGCTATAATCATTTTTTTATCACAAGAGAAACAAATAAATTAGCAAGATATATAAGGAATCATGGCAATAGTACCAAAGGCAAATAAGAAAGAGAAGAAACTCGAAATTGATTTAACCGGTCCAGACGGGAACGCTTTCGTGCTGATGGGCATTGCTAAAAATCTTGCAAAGCAACTCGGCTTAGATGGTGAAATGATTGCCAAAGAAATGATGCTCGGAGACTACGAGGATCTGCTTCAAACTATGGAAGATTACTTTGGCGATATTATTATCATGTATAGATAAACCCACACCAACAGAATTCCATTGCCCCCGTAGTTCAATGGATAGAACGAGAAACTTCTAATTTTTAGATGGAGGTTCGATTCCTCCCGGGGGTACAAATAAAACCATAGGTCTATCGATATAAATAGAACATGGAATATAGAAAAGAAGACTTAGAGAAATATCTGTTTCAGGATAATCTAAGTTACAAAGAAATCGGAAACATTTACGGAAAATCCGGTGTCTGGATAAGAAAAAAAGCAATCCAGCTTGGAATTGAAATAAGACTAAATAACAAGCGATCGAAATTTTTTTGTAATCATTGTGGCAAAGAAATTCATAGAATGGCAGGGATTCCCAAATTTTGTGACAATAAGTGCCAAGGTGAATTTAGAATAAATTCCAGTATAAATCATTGGCTTGATAATCAGGAAAAATTTTCTAACGTCCTAATTAATCACTCTAGGGGATACATCAAGAAATTCATTTCAGAACAACAAAACCATTGTTGTAAAATTTGTGGAATTGGAAATATTTGGAATGGTAAGGAAATGAATTTCATATTAGACCACATAGATGGAAATGCCGCTAACAACACCAAAGAGAACCTAAGATTGGTTTGTCACAATTGTGATTCACAATTGCCAACTTATAAAAGCAAGAATAAAAATTCTGCAAGATCCAATAGGTATAAATAGAAGGCGTACCACTTCATCACCTAAACTCCATCGGAGGCTGTTCGAAAGGGCAGCCTTCATTTTTTTATTGGGAAATTATTATTAAATTCATGGGAACTTAACACATCATTAAAGTGTATAAATAAAAACCTACTAGCTATGGAAGCTCAACTTTGTCAAATCTGCAACAAAAGACCAGCATACAAAAGGCTGGTTAGCAACATAGATGGATCTTTTATTACAGTATGCAAAGAAAAAAAATGCATAGAGAAGGTTTATCAAGAAATGGATCCCTCTACTGCAGCAAACTCCATGAAAGAATTCGTCAAGATGGTTAAATGGAACAGGGACGAATATCAGGGGAGATCTTACCGTCAGGTTACTGAATCCTATAAGATTCTAAAAATAATAGGATATATTACAATCCTTGGATTATTATCTTTGACCATTTATTCCACATTTTAATTTTTTCCCACGGATCTTATTAGTATATTTACCCATACCTAAACAAAATTAGTTATGGGATTAGATATTTCAGTATTCGAAAAGGTTCAAAGGTCTAACATACAGGAGTATGAAGACGGAAGGATTTACATCGACAACAACTTCCACCAAAATCCAGACATAGAAGTCG
>JAEORV010000490.1 GCA_016840695.1 Promethearchaeota archaeon | reverse complement strand
ACAAGTATTATTAAAAAATTTGTAGTCCAATTTTTCTGCGAGATTGAACAATTAATGCCTGACGATTTAGAAAAAAAATGGGAAAAGATTGGATACCTGATCCAAATAAAAATCCTTATCGAGTTAAACAATCACCATCTTCTTCAGGAGCGACAGCTCCTAGCGGAAATTTTATTGATTTTAACACGCAAAGAGTATGTCCTTCATGTGGTCGCTTTATCAAAATAGATCACAACTTTTGTAAGTATTGTGGAGTTGATTTGAGTGAGATTGAACCAATAGGAAAGGATGATATATTAAGACCATTAGCGATTACTGCCGCAACAGATCCCGATGCGTCCGTAAGAAAGGAAGCACTTGACACAATCGGAAGTTTTAAGGAAAAAAAAGCCCTAGGGTTGTTCACACACGCGCTTTTCAACGATCCTTCTCCTGAATGCCGAAAAGAGGCTGCCGATGAATTAGGAGATTTGCACCATCCTTATTCTCTCGAAGCACTAACTAAAGCATTAAAGGATCAAGATCCTAGTGTAAGAAAGGAAGCAATAGAGGGTCTTAAAAAGATCAAAGAAAAGACGAAAAAAAAAGACCACGATAAAGGAAAACCTGAAGAAAGAGAAGAAGAAAAAGAAGACTAATTTTTTCAAATTTATTTTTCTAATTTTATAACATTAGAAGCAAGGTTAATCGTTCCCAGTTGGGATTTTCGGTAGTTGTCGCCTTCCAGGATTTGGTTTACTATCTTCTTCTGAATCTTTAATGGTTTTAATAATCTCAGCTTTTTTTAGGTTAGAAGTTAATTCAATATCGTGTTCGGAAGCATACGACTTCAAATCCTTTACCGTCATTGATTTAAGATCAACTTCAGGTTCTGTTTCTGTTTCAAGTTCTTTTTCTACTGGTGCTTTTTTAGCAGGTGCTTTTTTCGTAGCACCTTCATCTTTCGCTAAAATCTCCACGGCTTCAACAATTCCCTTATCAGCATCGAAATAAACTCGAACCTTATGATCGTCAATTTCAATCGAACCTTCTGGAACGTCGGTAACTCGTTGCCACTCTGTTGTCTCAACTTCCTTCCCAAATATGCTAGATTTTTTAGAAACTGCTCCAAATAGAGTCGTACCGACAATTAAGTTTAATCTTTTAAAATTATCAGGAACATCATTCTCAAGTATCTTATCCATTAATTGTTTTTGTTGTTCTTGCGACATCCCCGCTGATCTCCCTGCTGTTCCTCCCGATGATCTTGATGGGTAAGCTACGTATGTACGGCTAGGTTGGTTAGTTGGAGCGGGACGTGCTTTAGTAGTAGGGGTTGGAGTTGATTTTTTTATCGTTGCTCCTCCAATCGAATCAATATCGATTTTCTTGCCTTTCTTTTGGAGTTCTTGAAGCGCAGGTGAGAAGTATTCTTCTTCCTCCTTTTTTTCTTCTATTTGTCCATCTTCATCAACGATAGTTCCGAATTTTCCTGGAGCTTCTTTTTCAATATTTCGCACGTAACGCATGTCTTCTAACCTTTCAGTTACTTCCATTGATTCTAAGCCAAAAGCTCTCAAAAATTCGGTAGGTTCATCTCCTTGATCGACAGAAACGATCTTTGCTCGGTGAAAAGCTGCTGCTCTTACCAATTCTTCTTGGAGCGCACTAGCAACCCTTGAACTGATGAATCTTTTTCTAACGGGCGATTTTGCCCCTTTCCAAATAAAAATTCTCCGTATTTCTTCTTTTACTATAACAAATACTTGTTCTGGATGCAAAGCGCTCTGAAGTTGGTCTTCGGGAACATCTATCCTAACACGGTCTCCAGAGTCGTCAAGCTCGTAAACCATGAAAAAGTCGTATTCTTCTGCCATTATCTTATCACTCATTTAAAAAAATATCAAAATCTAAAAATATGAATTATTTATCTATTCTAAAAATATATCTCTTTTTTACATTAAAATATATTTCGCAAATAAAAATTTATTTATATAGATAGTTTTAGCATGCATTAACACGAATTTTGTTGTTTTGAAAGAGAAATGAAAAAAAAGGATTATTGAATCTATCGTGGCTTGAAGGTAATACTAATCAGTAATCATGCAAGATATTATCTATACTTAGGACAAATCCAACTAGAATGCGTCTATCGGTCTCGTTGTCAAGTATCTTCAAGGCGTATGTGTCTTTAAAGTCGATTAATCCCCCTAAGAATATATCGCGCCATCTATCAGCTTTTTCGATTTCCGCTATTACTTTTCCAGTTGAACAATCCGTGACTTTATACGACCATCCCATTAATTTTCCTTGCGCCTCGTACCAGCGATTTCCGTAGGGATCTTCTAAAAAGAACTTAGGACGGAAAAACGACAATATCTTCTTCTTTATTCTGGCGATTAAAACGCCATCAGGACCTTTCAAATCTTGCGCTTGACGCGCCGTTATGATTTTTGCGTGTATAGTTGCTGCTACCGTGCCATCTAATTCTTGAAGCTCAACGCGCCGCCTTATACTTAAAATAATTCTATGCATTCTACCAATTATCTTGTTGTTTTCATCTAGTATATCTCCGCTTCCCCAGTCCCAGTATTTTTCCTTCAATATGTAATAATTTCGATTGATGTCAAACAATCCTCCTGGACGTGAGGGTGCTGAGGTTGTAGGGGGTGCTGATAGACTTGGTTTACTTTCGGATTCCGTTAGATTTATTTCATCTTCAGTAGGTAATTTGCTTCCGCATTTTTCACAGAAGTTTTGACCTTCGATCTCTATTTTATCTCCACAATTCGGACAATGTACCAACTTATTTTATCATCTTTTAT
>JAEORV010000489.1 GCA_016840695.1 Promethearchaeota archaeon | reverse complement strand
CGATTAATAATTGAAATGGAGTTAAACCTGGTTGACGCCACGAAAAATCTCTCTTATTTGACTCAAACCAAATTATCAAATACTTGATAAAAGAATCGTTTTTTGATTTCATTTTAACACGATATTATATCTAATCGAAATTCTTGTTTTGAATAATTTCGATTAGATATAATATCGTGTTAAAATGAAATCAAAAAACGATTCTTTTATCAAGTATTTGATAATTTGGTTTGAGTCAAATAAAAGAGATTTTTCGTGGCGTCAACCAGGTTTAACTCCATTTCAATTATTAATCGCAGAAATCATGCTTCAAAAAACGGGTGCTAATCAGGTTGAAAACCTTTTTCCTGAGTTCATCAAGAAATATCCTGATGCAAAGAGCATTATAAGCATTCAAGACGAGGAATTAGAAGAAATACTCCATCCTTTGGGATTATTTAAAAGACGCGCTCGTGATATCAAGAAGACCGCGCAAATTATTGTTGAAAACAACAATAAAGTCCCAAAAACAAGAAAGGGATTAATGGAACTTCCAGGCGTGGGAGAATACATAGCTAATGCCGTGTTGTGCTTTGCTTTTAAGAAACCCGTGCCAATTGTTGACGCAAATATAGGTAGGGTAATGAAAAGGTTTTTTTCGTTTCCAGTAAAAAGTGCTCCATCAAGAGATAAAAAATTATTGGAGAAAATGAAAGGAATACTTCCCGAGGATAACGCTAGAAATTTCAATTTGGCGTTATTAGATTTTGCTGCACTTGTTTGCCTTCCAAGAACTCCGCGATGTGAAGAATGTCCGATGTTTCAGTCGTGCGATTTTTTTTCGAAGTGAAATTACACTTCTGCGAACTGAAGACAGCATACCCAAAAAAGCAATCCTACGAGTAACCAAGGTAGAATCACGAAAATAAAGAAAATTACGTTGAAAACGATGGAAATAATCCCAATCACTAACCCAGCTATAGATAATTTTCTACTTTCGTCTCTATTTATTCCTGCTACTCCTTTAACGATAGAAAGTATTCCAAAAACGATTCCAAACATTGGAATGAAGCCAACAAGTCCAAACGCTAATGCATATGCGCCATTTGAGTTATCTGAATCCATGACAGGTAATCTTAATTTATTAATTTGATTGATATAATATTAATTTAGCAATAAAATTTACTAAAGTTAAGCGTGCAATTTTAATAACAACATTAGATTAACTAAACTTAGACATCGTGTTTTATTTGAATTATTATAATACGCGACAATTAATTACACGAGCTTGTTGAATTAATTGAACAATAAATATACTGCTATTGACCTTTTCTCTGGTTGTGGAGGATTTAGTCAGGGTTTTATTAAAGCAGGATTTGAGATCTTGGCAGCAAGCGAAATCTGGGGGCCAGCAGTATCGTCGTATAAGTTTAATCATGGAGATGTAAGAGTTATCGAAGGAGATATAACATTTTCGGAAACAAAAGATGAGTTATATCAAGCCATTGATGGAACGAGAGTAAACGTGATCATTGGAGGTCCCCCGTGCCAGGGTTACTCAATAGCGGGTAATAGAAATCCCGACGACCCCCGTGGTCAACTATATTTAGATTTTGTTGAGATAATCAAACATTTTAAACCTGACTTCTTCGTGATGGAGAACGTAAAGGGTTTATTACACATGAAACACGTCAAACCTGATTTGGAAAAAAAAGAACTCAAAGAATTCAAAGCAAATTGCGAAAAATTGCAGCGATACAAAGACCTCAAGCGATTTGGAGCTCAAAGAGAGTTGGAAGAAGAAGAGCAAGAGGAGTTTAACACCTTGAAAAGTAATCGCTCCCAGATTCAAAATGATATCGACAACAAGTTAATACCCTTAATCGACAAAATCTTGGCAAAATTTAAGGAAATTGATTACAAGGTGTCGTGGCACGTTTTAAATTCTGCGGACTACGGCGTATCTCAAACGCGAGAGAGAATCATATTCATTGGCACAAAGCACGAGAATTTAGAAATAAAATTTCCGAGAATAACTCACACAAAAGACCTGCAACAAACCTTAATTGAAGATTTCACAGAAAGTAAGGGAAATAATAAATTAAAGCAATGGACGACTGCGGGTGCGGTGTTAAAAAAGTACGAAAGTTGGAAAGAAGATGCCGAAACCAATCACTTGTTTACTAAACATAAAAAAGAATTCGTGAAGAAACTAAAGGACACTCAAATAGGAGAAAATGTATATAAAAACTATAGCGATGCGTGGTGGAGATTAGATCCTGATAAGCCAGCGAGGACTGTAAAAGAAAACCACGGAGGAGTATTTGTTCACTACAAGTTTGATCGCGTCTGTACACCTCGCGAACTCGCTGCGCTCCAATCCTTTGACGACAACTTTATCTTTCAAGGGACAAAAAGTTCTATTTTAAAACAAATAGGAAACGCAGTACCACCGCTAATGGCAAAGGCTTTAGCAGAACAAATTAAGAGTTCGTTAAATAATATAAGGTAAATTAGTACTTTATAAAATTTTTGGCAAAATACGCCCAGTATTTTTCATGTAATTAATATACATTTCACCAAATTCATCAATTAAGGATTTTTCCTCTTCGATTGCTTGATAGTATAATCCTATAACGCCGATAATTGAAACAAATAATGTTAACCAATCCAAGATCAAAAAATTAACACCTATTACAATAATATACATTGCATCATATATAGGATGTCGAATGAATTTATAAATTCCAGTTTGTACTAATAGGTGTTCTTTCTCTAAATGTAGCTTATAATCTGTTTGAACGGGAGCGGTCCAGTTTTCACCTAATTCCCGAT
>JAEORV010000488.1 GCA_016840695.1 Promethearchaeota archaeon | reverse complement strand
TAATTCAGTGATTTTAGAATATCCTTTGTATGTTGCCCTATTTTTGGCGCGAAACCTCTTATTGTAAGTGGCGTTCTAGAGTATTTTATAGGTGATGCAATATTTTTGATTTTACCTGATTTTGGATGTTCTAATTCAACAACCATGTTGCGATTCTTAATCTGAGGATCTTCGCAAGCTTCTTCAATACTTTTAATGGGCATGGCACACGCATCAAAATCCTTTAGAATCTCATACCATTCATCTCTCGTTTTTTTTAAGAATTCTTTTTTTAATTCATTGAAGACTTTTTCTCTCTCTTCTCCTTGAGCCATTTGTTTTGTCTTTAAATCGTTCCGACCAAGTGCTTTACAAAGGTCATGCCAAAATTTCATTTCTACGATTCCCAGAGAAAAAAACTTACCATCTTTCGTTTTATAAATATTGTAAAACGGAAATCCTCCGTGAAGTATGTTTTCTATCTGAATATCTTCATTAAATTCATTAGCCAGATGAATTGCTGCTTGCATTGGCATGAATGAAAAAACAGAATCAAGCATAGAGATATCTATATATTGGCCTCTTCTCTCGGGATTTCTTTCTCTTTCCATTAATGCTCCGAGAATGCCAATAGCGGACACCAATCCTCCACCGATATCTGCTGCTTGCAGCCCTGGTACAATAGGTATTCTATCTTGATCTTCTTCGCCTAAAACTAATCTTTCTCTGTTTAGATGTATTATACCACTCAAACCCACGTAATTTAAATCGTGTCCCGCTATTTGTTCGTATGGACCGTCTTGACCGTATCCTGTTAAAGAGCAATATATAATTGATTTATTAATTTTAGAGAGGGTATCGTAATCTACTTTTAATTTATTGACAACCTTTGGGCGGAAAGTTTCAAGCACAACATCTGCTTCCTTAACAATCTGGTAAAAAATATCTCTCGCTTTTTCTTTTTTAAGATTAAGCGTTATAGATTTTTTATTTCTCATGATAATTGAGTTAAACGCACTCTCACGAAATCGTCCTTTTTGAAAAAAAGGAGGTGGATTTGAATAAGCAAACTTAGGGTCTTCAACTCGGATGACCTCTGCCCCAAGATCTGATAAGATCATGCTACAATAAGGTCCAGGAAGCATGCGACTCAAATCAATTACTCGAACACCATCTAAAGGTAATGTCATGATAATTAAGAATAGAATGTTTTAGAATTTAAAGATATAATATAATGGAGAATTTATTATTGATCTAAAGTTCAATAATCTCTGCTTCCATTTTATCAGTATCAATAATTGCAAATGTAGCTTTATTGTTCAAATATCCACAAGCTTCACCTGGATTTACTATAAGGACTCTATTTACTTTTTTATTGACAACTTCATGAGTATGTCCTGATAAAATGATATCAAACTTTCCCGAGCTTGCTAACGCGTCAATAGTTCCTTGGATGGGCATGTGCGATACATATATTCTTTTTCCATCCATTTCTTCGATGAGTTCTAATCCATTAATTTTGCATATCTGGCCTAACAGATTCTTTAAACCAATTTTTTCACCGTCGTTATTGCCGAATACTCCCAAAAAGTTCTCCTTGATATTGTTATCAAGTTTATCAAACCATCTTTTTACAAATGGCGCAACAAAATCGCCACAATGTATTAATGCATCGACTTTCCTCTCGTTTATTATAGAGACCGCTTTAAGGATGTTATCGCGGTGATCGTGCGTGTCAGAAATAACTGCTATTTTCATTTTTATCCCTTTTCCAATTTGTTTGATTAGATAATTAAGAAAAACATTCAATTAAGGATTTCTGTATTCGGGTAAAATTTTATAAATTAAGAATTTATTCATATTTATAAGCAATAGAAACGAAATTCTAATTGAGTAAAAATGATTGAAGAATTCTTTAAATCTGAGAAAAATCTCATTGATACAATAATTGAAGAGTATTTTAATGAATTAATTAAGGGAGAAAAGGAAATCTTTTTTAGTGATTTCACGCAACAAATGAAGGAATTCATAACAAATAAAAAGGCTAAGAGAATCCATCCTGTTTTATTGATAGCTGCATTCAGTGGCATCGTTAATCCACTATACTTGGAGGAACAAATTGATCAAATCCGAAAAATCTCAATATGCGTTGAATTGTTGCACAGCGGTCATTTAATCCAAGATGATCTCATTGACGATGATGAAACAAGAAGGGGATCACCTACATTTCATAAACAATTAAGAAACGAAATAGAACAAATATATAAATCTCAGAATATTGATAAGAAGGAACATATTATTGACAGCTATGGAAGAGATTTAAGTATTTTAGGGGGTAATTTTGGATTCAATTTAGGTTTAGACGTGTTAAAAACCTCAAAATTTCCTGAACCAATAAAATTATTAGCAATCAATGAATATACCGAGGCGCTTAATTATTTGATTAAAGGCCAAATAATTGAGGAATACATGGAACACCATAACATTACCATGACATTAGAACAATATTTAAATATTGCAGAGCTGCAGAGAGCACGAGTTTTTGAAAAATCCACGAGAATAGGAGCAATCCTGGCTCGAGGAAACATGCATTATCAAGTGGAACCTTTATCTGAAGCGATGTTAAGGATTGGACAAGCTTATGCGATTAGAGATGATATATTAGATCTGGAGAGTGATATAATTGGACAAAAAAAGAAGTTCATCTACATCCTCGCTGTTCAGAATACAGACGAGGAACAATCAAAAATATTAAATGAAGTATATCGAAAAACGCCACCTTTGACGAAAGAAGAAATAAATAAAGTTGCTGATGTTTTCACTCAAACAAACGCA
>JAEORV010000487.1 GCA_016840695.1 Promethearchaeota archaeon | reverse complement strand
CAATGAGTTTTTAATTAGATGTCCCAATATTGATCTATTTCTCAGTGAATGTAAACATAAAGGTTTATTACCTCCTCTTAAAATGTCAAAATATTTCCCAGAAATGAAGGATATAGCACTAGTATGTGTTACAGAAACGAATTCGCTAAAAAGCATTGAAAATTTTATAGAAGCTGCTAAAGCTGCTAAAATAAAGGGAGGTAATAAAGATGAATGAATCAAAGATTGAATTAATTTTCGATAAAAGAAATAAAGTTAATTCCAATAATTACATCCCCAAGCTAGATATAGAACAAAAAGATTTGGCTGATATTATTAATAACAAGTTCTTAAGAAAGGAACTATCTTTACCTGATATCCCTGAAGTAGAAATTATTCGGCATTATACTAATTTAAGTCATAAAAATTATGGTGTAGATACTGGAATCTACCCACTAGGCTCTTGTACGATGAAATACAATCCAAAAATTAATGAATTAATAGCAAGATTAGAAAATTTCTCAAAGATTCATCCATTACAAGAAGAAAATCAAGGTTGTATCGAATTAATTAATGAACTTTCAATGCAATTACAGGAAATCACTGGAATGGATGCTTTTACTTTACAACCTGCCGCAGGCGCCCATGGTGAATTGACAGGCTTATTAATAATGAAAAAATATTTTGAAGATAAGGGAATAAAGAAAGACAAAATCATTGTTCCAGAATCGGCACATGGAACTAATCCTGCTTCCGCTAAAATGGCAGGATTCTCGATCATCGTTTTAGAAACGGATAAAGATGGGGAGGTGCCTCTTGAACATCTCAAATTTGCCATGAAAGGGGGAGATATAGCAGGAATAATGTTAACGAATCCTAATACTTTAGGATTATTTGAAAGAAACATTAAAGAAATTACCGAGATTGTACATGAGAATGGTGGATTATGCTATTATGATGGTGCAAATCTAAATCCTTTACTTGGAACATGTAGACCTGGTGATATGGGATTTGATATAATACATGTAAATCTACACAAAACATTTGCAACCCCTCATGGAGGAGGTGGACCTGGGGCGGGACCGGTTGGTGTTAAAAAGGAACTAGAACCTTATCTTCCACGATTTGATAATTCTGATAATAAATCAAAATCTATTGGTAGAATTAGATCTTTTTTTGGAAACTATGGGATTTTAATTCGAGCTCATGCCTATATAAATGCATTAGGGAAAGAGGGACTTAAAAAAGCTGGACAAATCGCAGTATTAAACGCTAATTATCTCAGGGTAAAGTTAGAAAAACTATACAATCTGCCATTTCAAAGAATTTGCCAGCACGAATTCGTATTATCAGAAAAAAACTTACCAAATGACTTAACAACCGAAGATATCGCAAAAAGGATTTTAGATCATGGAATATACCCTCCAACAGTTTATTTTCCCCTCATTTTAAAGGGTGCAATGATGATAGAACCAACAGAAACAGAATCCCTTAGTTCCTTAGATAAATTCGTAAGCATTATGATGACAATATTCGAAGAAGCTAAAACCAATCCAGAAATAATTAAAACTGCCCCACACAACACGCCCGTAGGGAGATTAAATGCAGTCTTAGCCGCTCGAAGCCCATGTTTACATGATTAATAATTACAAAACCATTTGGATCCTGTCTAAAGCTTCTTCTATTCTTGGAATTGGTTGTGTCAAGGCAAATCTAACGAATCCTTCCCCATATTCTCCAAATCCAATACCTGGGGTTATGACTACGCCTACATTGATTAATTTCTTCACGAATTCCATGCTATTTTCTTCTCCTTTAGGGATGCTCGTCCATATATAAAAAGTTGCTTTTGGAGTGTCCGTTTTCCAGCCTAATTCATTTAAACCATCCACTAAGACGTCTCGTCTTTCTTCATATATTTTCATTGACTTAGAGACTATCTCTGGTTTTTTCTCTGATGTATACTCGTTTAATCCTTTTATAACGGCTTTTTGGACAAATATTGAGCCCCCAGAATCAATTTGAGATTTTATTTTTCGGATACCTGCGATTATCTCGGCATTTCCACTGATCCACCCGCAGCGGAAACCAGTCATGTTAAACATTTTTGAGGAGCTATTTATCTCAACATGATCTTGGCTCACTTGTAATATCGTAGGAGCAATGTAATCGCCATAAGTAAATTCCGAATAAGGATTATCATATACAATGAAGAATTTATAATCTTCAGCATAGTCAGCAGCTTTCTTTAAATATTCTTTTGGAGCAATAGCACCAGTTGGATTGTTTGGGTAATTTAAATACATCATCTTCGCTTTTTTAAGAGTTTTGGTGGGTATTACCTCCAAATCAGGCAAGAAATTATTCTCTTTTTTCAATGACATTAAATATGGTTCGCCATCACAGAGTTTCGTTGCTCCATTTGCATACACGGGATAACCCGGATTGGGACATAAAACAATATCTCCAGGATTTATAAACGCTCTTGCTATGTTTGCAACACCTTCTTTACCTCCCATTACATGAGAAACTTCCGTTGCGGGATCTAGATCTAAACCATATCGTACTTTATGCCAACGAGCAACCGCTTCTCTATAGTCCTCCTCCCCCATGCTTGATGGATAATTTTGATTATCTGGAATCTTTACTTGCTTGATTAATTCGTTAACAATCAAATCAGGAGTAGTTAAATCCGGATCGCCAATTCCTAGAGGTATTAAATCAATGCCTTCCTTTTTTTTCTTGGCATAAAGTACGATATGGTTTAGATCTAGATCCCGCAACGGAAGTTTCTCATGTAATGGGA
Organism: Promethearchaeota archaeon; assembly: GCA_016840695.1. GTDB lineage: Archaea > Asgardarchaeota > Lokiarchaeia > Sigyniarchaeales > SOKP01 > FT1-020. The sequence continues at coordinate 29 of JAEORV010000487.1, read as the reverse complement.
GGTAAAGAAGGTGTTGCAAACATAGCAAG
>JAEORV010000486.1 GCA_016840695.1 Promethearchaeota archaeon | reverse complement strand
CTTTCAAAAGTTGATGAACTGTGTGTAGTCTATCGCTTCGTTCAGAATAAATTTTATATAATTCATCCTTCTTCAGTTCTTTTTCTTCTATCGAAATCTTTTCATCATTTTCAAGTACTGCAACTTCTGAGCCTAAATCAGGAAGAGTGAAGAAGCCTTTTTCGCTTTCCGATGGCGCAAGAAATTCTCTTCCTTTTTCTGTAAGGTCTGTTATGTGTGATCTTTCATCAATAACAAAATACAATTCGTCATCTACTACATGCATCTCTCTAGCTTTGTCCCTGCTAAAGAATGTTTCTGTATCCTGGAGTAGTTTTTTGTTACTCGCTTCGCTTAATAATTTCTGAAGTTTTTTGTGTTTTGGTAAGCCGTGGTATGCTCTTAATAAATATAAACCTGCATTATCTAGATCTTCCCTGGAAGAATTATCCCCATTTGATAATATTCTTTCGGCATCTCCTACAAGTGATGTGACTAAATTCTTTTGAGCTTCGAATATCCTTTTTATTCTTGGATTCATATCATTGAATTTATGCGTAGGTGCATCGACCGGACCGGAGATAATCAATGGTGTTCTTGCTTCATCGACAAGTACCGAGTCAACTTCGTCCACTATTGAGTAAAAATGTTTTCTTTGAACAAGGTTCTTTTTATCAACGACCATGTTATCCCGGAGATAATCAAATCCAAATTCATTATTCGTTCCATACGTAATATCGAAGTTATACATTTCTCTTCTTGTTTCAGAATCCATATCATTAAGGATTACGCCAACAGTCAATCCATGGAATTTAAAAATCTCACCCATCCATTCGCTGTCGCGTTTTGCTAAGTAATCATTAACTGTGATCAAGTGGACACCTTTTTCCGAAAGAGCATTAAGATATAAAGGTAACGTTGCTACCAAGGTTTTTCCTTCACCTGTTGCCATTTCAGTAATTTTACCTTGGTGTAAAACGACGCCACCAATTAACTGAACATCAAATGGAATCATGTTCCATATTACTTTAGTACCTGCCGCTTCCCATTCCTTTCCGCACAACCTCCTGCAGGTATCTTTGACGACTGCGAATGCTTCTGGTAATAAATCATCAAGAACATTATTGAGAACCTCAAAATATTCTTTTTCTATATCTTCAAGGTCATCATAAATTTTCATTCTTTCTTCATGCGTGATATCCTCCTCTAATTTCTTGTGAAGTTCTTCCTTTTCTTTTTCAATTTCTTCTGTTTCTGATTTTATTCTATCTTTGAATTCCGTAGTCTTATTTTTTAATTCTTCATCGCTTAATTCCTGATATTCTTCGTAATACTTATTTATTTCTTCAACAATTGGAAGAATAGCTTTAACATCTTTTTCGTGTTTAGATGGAAATATTTTTGAAAGTAATTTCATCGTCAAGAAAATTTATAATTTTTATACAAACTAAAATGTAGTATAATTTTAAAATAAAAGAAAAATAAAAAGAATTCTTAAATAAGGATTTTTTGTGATGTGTGTAATTTCGATAATTCAAAATATAAGAACAATGTTTTTATTTTTATAATTCAAAATGAGGATTTGAAATATAACAAAATTTTGTTAGCAAACTGAGAGAACTAAATAAGTAAAAACATTATGTAAGTGAAAATTATTAAAATTGATTTATGTTAATTTAATATCTAATTTTGTGATGTAGTTAATCAGAAATGATTAAGTTTAAATATACTAAGCCTTTGTTTAAAATTTAAAATAGGAGTAAAAAAGAAATGGCTTTAAAGATAACTGACGAGTGTATTAATTGTGGAGCTTGTGAACCGGAATGCCCGAATACTGCAATATATGAAGGAGGAGCCGAATGGTCTTTAGCTGATAAAACTTACGGTGAAGGTGATGCTGCTCCATCAGGTGCATCAGGCTTTTATTCCGATGAATTCTTTTATATCGTACCTGATAAGTGTACCGAATGTGAAGGTTTTCATGAAGAGCCTCAATGTGTTGCGGTTTGTCCGGTGGATTGTTGTGTAAAAGATCCTGATAACGAAGAGGATAAAGATGCTCTGTTAAAGAAAAAAGATTACTTAGATGGTTTAGGAAGGTAATTTCGTTTTTTATTATAGAATGGTTTTATATGACCTGATTTGTTAGAGGTTATAAAAAGCTAACTCAAATAATTTATAACACGTTCTTTTTAGTTTCGTTATAATCATTTATACTCTCGGGATTAAGTTCAGCATTTGATGAACTTTCTTCCGAGATTTCTTTTTTATTGAAAATCTTACGGTAACCCAACAACATCATAAAGAATCCTATTGTTACGGATAAGTCTGCAATATTAAATATTGGCCATGAATAGAATATCTTCCCGAATAGAATAACATCTGGAATATCAAGATGAAAAAAATCTACCACTCTTCCATAAAATATCGGTGCATACCCATAAATTACTCCATAAAAAGTCCTATCGATTAGATTTCCAATTGCTCCTCCAAGAATTAATGCAAGAGATAGTCTGAGGTAGAATTTTTCTTTCCGATTTTTGTAAATAAAATATATGATTAATAAAGTAGCAATTATTGTAAAGATAGAGAGGAATAATTTCCCTCCAATTTGAATACCGAAAGCCATACCGGGATTTTCAATATAAGTAATTCTGAAAACTTTCCCGATAATATCAATACTTGAACCGTAACTAAAACCCTGGATGTTTATTCCTAATGATGGGATTTGAATTCCTTTAACGAAGAGTTTCGATACCTGGTCAATTACAACGATTAAAAGCGAGTAATATAGTATTTTCAATATTCTTGGGTTATCCTATGAGATTTTTACATTCAATACAAT
>JAEORV010000485.1 GCA_016840695.1 Promethearchaeota archaeon | reverse complement strand
GACCAACTGGACCTGCTGTAAGTGTTGACGAAATTAGAAAAAAACTTATTGACTAATAATCCTCAATATTTAATAAAATGTAATGGGGGCGGTTGTTCATGCCCAGTCATTAAGTAACTTTTTTGGTGAGGCAATTTGTGAGATTGACTTTTATTAAAAAAGTTTCTAGAATAATACTAATAACACTCCGACCTATATCTTTCCCTCCGGGAAGAGTAGGCGAAAGGGTTTATCGGGTAACTGATATGCCTGCCGTTTGCAAAGGAGATAATTTTCTAATTAAGAAAAAATCTAAAGGAGGTATAGATATGTTGGGTGGTTACATGGGTAAGATACTTAGAGTTAATCTTTCTACAGGAAAGATTAGTACAGAGCCAATTAATGAAGAGATTGCAAAAAAATTTATAGGTGCAAGAGGCTATGGAGCAAAGATTATTTTTGATGAAGTAGATCCAAAGGCAGATCCACTTGGTCCAGAAAATAAGCTAGTCTTTGCTACAGGTCCAGTAACACTTACTCCTTCACCAACAGGTGCCAGATATCATGTTGTAACAAAGAGTCCATTAAACAATACTATTGCTGCTTCAAATTCAGGTGGTTTTTGGGGACCAGAATTAAAGAAGGCAGGATACGATATTATCATTGTGGAAGGTCAAGCTCAAAAACCAGTTTACTTATCGGTTTCCGAAGATAGTGTAGAGATCAAAGATGCAGCCCACCTTGCCGGAAAAGATACTTCGCAAACAACTGATATGATTATCAAAGAACTTGGTGGAGACAGTAAAATTAAAGTTTCCTGCATTGGGCCAGCTGGTGAAAAACTTGTAAAATTATCATGTGTTATAAATGATAAAGAGCGTGCTGCAGGAAGAACAGGCGTTGGAGCGGTGATGGGTTCGAAAAAGTTAAAAGCCATTGCAGTAAGAGGAAATAAGAGAGCTCCAATAGCAGAGAAAGATAAATTTAGAGAAACCCTAAAAGTTTTGATGGACAAAATCAAAACTAATGGTACTACTTCCCAAGGTTTGCCAACATATGGAACAATGGTATTAAACCATATTATTAACGAGCATGGAATGTATCCTACAAATAACTTTCAAAGGGGTATGTTTGATGGTGTAGATAATGTTTCAGGTGAAAAGCTTGCAGAAACATATCTTGTTAAAAATAAAGCATGTTTTGGTTGCCCAATTGGTTGTGGGAGATTGACGAAACTCCCAGACGGTGAAGGAGGAGAAGGCCCAGAGTACGAAACAAGCTGGGCATTTAGTGCAGACTGTGGTATTGACGATCTTGTTTCAGTGATAAAAGCAAACTATATTTGCAATAAAATGGGACTTGATACAATTTCAACAGGAGCAACAATTGCTGCTGCAATGGAATTATACGAAAAGGGTTACCTCAAAGAAGAAGAGTTTGAGGGAGAACCTGCACCTAAATTTGGCAGTACAGAGGCGCTTTTACACTATTCAAAAACAATTGCACTAAGAGAAGGACTAGGAGATAAACTTGCAGAAGGTTCTTATGAGTTTGTAAAAGAACATGGTCATCCTGAAATTTCAATGAGCGTAAAAAAACAAGAACTCCCTGCGTATGATCCCAGAGGAGCTCAGGGACATGCATTGCAATATGCAACATCTAATAGGGGTGGATGTCATGTAAGAGGCTATCTTATTTCACCTGAAATTCTTGGATCACCTGAGAAAATTGATCCATTTATAACAGAAGGAAAAGCTCAATGGGTAAAAACATTCCAGGATTTAACTGCACTAATTGATGCAGAAGGGATGTGCCTCTTTACTTCTTTTGCCCTCGGAGCTGATGATTATGCAAACATCCTTTCAGCGGTAACAGGCGTTAATTATACCACCGAAGAAGCATTATTGGCTGGTGAAAGAATATGGAATCTTGAAAAATTATGGAACCTTAAAGCTGGACTTACGAAGGCTGATGATACGCTCCCACCGAGATTCCTTAATGAGCCCATGCTGGAAGGAGTTGCTAAAGGACAAATTGTACATTTAGATGTAACTCTTCCTGAGTATTATAAAACGAGAGGATGGAATGATGATGGCATTCCTACTGAAGCCAAGTTAAAAGAGCTCGGCTTGGGATAGGATAAATTTTTGAAGATTTTGAAGAATTAGGATAATAAGGGGAGAAACCAATCTCCCCTTTATTTATTAGAAAAAGATGAAAATAATTAAACTCAATTATAAAGATTATGTATTAGTAATTCAAAGAAAGAATGACCTAAAAAAATTATACATTGAAATTACTAATGAATGTAACCTCAACTGTAAAATTTGTTTTAGAAGATTCTGGAAAGACTTTATAGGGCAAATGAGTTTTGAGCAGTTTCAAGATATACTAAAGCAAGCTAAAGAATTTCCTGAGCTTGAAACAGTATATCTTGGAGGAATAGGTGAACCAACAATTCATCCAGATTTTATTAAAATTATAAAAAAAGTTAAGGAAGCGGGTTATAGATTGGAATTTGGCACAAATGGAACCCAAATCGCTGAATATGCCGATAGCTTAATTGAATACGGAGTTGATAAAATTATAGTCTCCATAGATGCACCGGAACCTGCCATATACAGGGATATAAGGGGTACAGATTTTTTTAGTATTGAAAGTAATATATTAGCTATCCAAAAAATGAAGAAAAAACTTAGAAGAAACCTTCCGGAAATAGGTATAGAGGTTGTGGTGATGAAAAGTAACAAAAACCTGCTTTTTGGTATAGTTCAGCTAGCAAATAAAGTTGGTGTAAATCATATTTTATTTTCGAATCTAATACCATTTAATAAACTATTGACAAA
>JAEORV010000484.1 GCA_016840695.1 Promethearchaeota archaeon | reverse complement strand
TCCTCGAATCTTTACCAAAATTTAGTCCTTCTGATATATGTTGCGGAGAATTGGCATATAGGTTAGTAGATTGGCAATCTTTTTCTGATGTCATAGAGAGAACAATGAATAGATTTGAGAAATTAAATATTGAAAGAATGGTGTGTTATTGTGCCTCTTGTTTCAACTTCTTTTCTAGCATTCTTCCAAAAGTATATGGAAAGAAATTAAATTTCAAATTGATATCCATGTATGAATGGTTATTAGAGAGAATAGAGAGCGGTAAACTCAAATTGGAAAATCCATTGGATTATAAGGTAGCGATATCGGAATCGTGTTATGTAAGCGAATTAGGACCAATGTTTGCAGAGAATCTAAGGAAGATCTATGAAGAAGCAGGTGCTGAAGTAGTAGAACTGGAAAATCATGGCACTGAAAATATATCTTGTGGATTTTGTAGCTTAGGTCGGAGTAATATAAAAGTCCGAAATAGTATCTTTACGGCACATAAAAAGAAATACAAGCAGCTAAAAAAATCGGAAGCCAAGATGCTAGCCTTAAACTGTCCCGGGTGTCGTATAAGCCTAGGCTTGTCCTTACATAATGCAAGCAAAAAATTACGGTATATGGCAGAAGATCTATTATACGCCTTCGGTGATGACGTGACTAAACCATTGAACAAGAGAATGGGAACATTAGCAGGTATTTTAATTAAAAGAATATTTAAATTATTTAAATACGATAAATATCCGCTTCCTAGAATTCCTGTAGAAGGTCCGATTTATAGCTGGAAGGATAAATAAATATTCTATTTTCAAATTCCTATTAACTTTTATATTTTCAAATATTAAGAAATAATTAACTTCATTTTTTTAAAATAATGAATCAGAAATGAAAAGATATTGATTTTCATGTATAAAGAACACATATTAAATGATTTGGAAAACATTGTAGGGAAGGATTATGTCTCTAATAGCGCTGAAGATCTTTATATTTACTCTCAAGATCCGGGAGCATCCTTACCAAGACCAGTAGATTTTGTTGTAATGCCAAAAAAAGTTGAGGAAATTCAAGAGATTGTTAGATTAGCAAATAAAGAGAATATTCCAATAGTTCCCATGGGAGGAGGACTCACGCTTAGCGGATTAATCATTCCGGTAAAGGGAGGTATTGTTTTAGACATGAAAAGAATGGATCAAATCATTGAGATTAATGAAACGAGTCGTTACGCTCTTTTAGAAGCAGGAGTCACAACTGGAGCGTTATTATCACATCTAAATGATTACCATCCTGGTTTAGAGCCTCCAATTCCTGATGCGCCTCCTTCGGCAACTGTTGCAGGAAATGTGTTAATTCACGGTTCTGGGTATCTTTCTCAACGATATGGTGATCATGGGAGTCTAATAAATGGATTGGAGGTTGTATTGGCAAACGGTGAAGTTTGCAAGTTTGGTTCGTGTGCTCTTTCTGATTATTGGTTTGGTAGAGGTCCAATTCCTGATTTTATTGGATTGTTCACGAGCTCGTTTGGGACGATGGGAATTATAACAAAGCTGTCCATCCAGCTATTTACCAAACCAAAAATGAGAGAAATTGTCTTTGGGCTCTTGAAAGATCCAAAAGATCTTCCAGAATTACTTCTAAAGGTCACGGAAACCAGGTTGGCAGAAGATGTATTACTTGGAATGCAAGACATGCCCGAATGGATGAAGGGATATATTTTTCTAATGGTTTATATTACTGGTGATTCTAAAGAAGACATGGAACGTCAAGTAAAAATTTTAAAACGAATATATAGAAAGGCAAAAGCAAGATTTATGAAAGCACCTCAAAAAATGATCAATATTTACATGGATAAACCAATTTTTGCGGCGGGAGCAGCCGATTATAGAAAAGGAGGAGGATTTGAGTATGTAGGAGCTTTTATACCTCTAGAAAAGGTTCCTGAAGCATACGAGAGAGCCGCAGAGATTTCGAGAAAATATGGAATTCCTCCAACCATAGGATCTCGGTTGATTGGAGGCATTCACACGATCGTCATGTTTTTTTCCTATTCATTCAACAGGGCTGATCCTAAAGACATGGAAAACGCAAGAGAGGCACTGCACGAAACAAACCAATTAGCTCTTGAATTAGGAGGTATTCCATGGAAGGCAGAGTTAGATGGGCAGAAACTAATGCTTCAAAAAATGGATCCAAATTACAAAAAATTTCTCAAGAACATAAAAAATCTTCTTGATCCAAATGGAATCATGAATCCTGGGAACTGGGAGGTGATTTAAATGAGCCTTAAAGACGTTAAGCATATTGTTCATAGATGTTTCAGGTGTGGTTACTGCAAATTTACTCGAGATTTTTCCGATTTAAACTGTCCCGCTTATACCAAGTATCGTAGAGAGAGCTATAGCACGGGTGGTAAGATGTGGTTAATTTATGGTCTCATAAATGATGAAATCAAATGGAGTGAGAATCTAGCTAATATACTCTACACATGTACGACATGTGGCAACTGCATGGAAAACTGTAGGTTTGACAAATTTAATGATTTTCTGGTTGATATCATCGAACTTGCAAGGGCTGAAGCAGTAAAAAATGGATTTTGTCCCGATAGACAAAAAGCGTTAGTAGAGCGCATTAAAAACCAAGAGTTTTATAATCCCTATGGTGAACCAAACTCGAATAACGAAGAATTAAAAAAACAATATGATCTACCGGATGAAGCTGAATGGGTATATTTCATAGGTTGCACATCAAATTATCGTCAACAAAATTTAAGAGACTCTACGTTAAGGTTTTTGAAAAAAATTGGCATTAATTTCACATTAATTGATGAACATTGTTGCACG
>JAEORV010000009.1 GCA_016840695.1 Promethearchaeota archaeon | reverse complement strand
AAAAAATATCTCGGGCACTCCTAAGAGAATATATTGCCACCAATAATATTGAGATTAATAAGGAGCTTGAAAGCCAAATCTTTAAGGAGAGTAAAAAGAGTGTTACAGAAATTAAATATTTATAAAAGCATAAAATAAGAGTGATTAAGTATTGGATAAAAAAATTTGTCTAGTAGGAGCGGGCTCAACTAGTTTCGGACCAAGTATGTTTACCGATATATATCATAGTAAGCTTTTAGAAGGTTCTACAATCGTGCTTCACGATATTGATAAGGAAAGATTGGAAATTATATATGATTTACTCGTGGTTGAGAACGAGAAGATATTTGGCAATAAATTTACAGTTGAACGCACGACTGATAGAGCTACTGCTTTTAAAAACGCAGACTTCATAATCAGCTCAATCGAGGTGGGCGATAGATTTAAATTATGGATGCAGGATTACGAAATTCCTAGAAAGCACGGCTCAACTCAGATTATGGGCGAGTGTGGAGGTCCTGGAGGATCGTTTCACGCTTTCAGGATAGTCCCTCCTATAGTAGAAATCGTGAAAGACGCGGAAAAAATATGTCCAAACGTGTTTTTCATTAACTTTTCGAATCCCATGTCGAGAGTATGCTTGGCCATTAAACGATCGGTGTCGAAACTTAAATTTATTGGACTCTGCCACCAGATTGGAGCCATGGACAAGCACATTCCACAAATGTTCAGTGAAACTCCACTAAAGAAAAGTACAACGGTAACTTCTTACAGAGAAAAAGTTGCTCAATGGCAAAAGAATAAAGAAAATCTAAGAATGAAGACTATAGGTCTCAATCATTTCGGTTTTTTAATCGGTCTTGAAGATGTATCAACAGGGAAGGATCTAATGCCTGAATTTAACGCTAAATGCATGGATTATTTTAAAGACAAGAGAGATCGGTTTGAGTTTGACGACCTAACATTTGCAGTATACGAAAAAACGGGATATTTTCCATACGTGGGAGATAATCATTTAGGTGAATATTTACAGATAGGGGAAGAATTTACGAGAACTCAAGATATGGTTGACTGGATAAATCGAGCCGACCAAGGTGGTAAGGGTATATATAATAGGGTATCAAGAATGCACGCAAGGCTGAAAAAAGGCAGGTATCCAAAAAAGGGAATGTTATCAAATCTCTACACGGGAGAGCGAGCCATTCCCATAATCGAAGCAATTATCGAAGATAAAAAAGCGTACGAAACAGCTGTAAACATTCCAAACGATGGGTTGGTTGAAAATCTACCGGAAGATTTGATACTTGAATGCTCGGCAACCGTTGATAAAGGCGGCATACATGGACTGAAATATGGAAACATCCCAAAAAATATAGCTGCACTCCTTCGCATTGAAGCATCTGTTCAAGATGTTTGCATTGATGCAATTCTAAATAAATCGAGGGAACAGGCAATCTCATGCTTAGCTATCGATCCGAACGTTGGGAGCTTTATTAAGGCAGAGAGCATGTTTGACGAGATTTATGAGCTTCAAAAAGAATATCTATCTTATTTTAAATAAAATTATAAGTGAGTAACACGAAAATGGATTCAGAATCGCTTCCCTGGTGGAAAAAAACTGTCGTATATCAGATATATCCTCGTTCCTATATGGATTCGACGGGAAACGGCATAGGTGACTTGAAAGGAATCATATCTAAGCTAGATTATATCAAGGATCTCGGCGTTGAAACCATTTGGTTTAGCCCTTTTTTCAAATCGCCCACGGACAAGCCGTATAAAGAACACGACTGCGGTTACGACATCTCTGACTATAGAGACATTAATCCAGAATACGGTACGATGGACGATGTAGACGAATTAATTAAAGGAATCCATTCAAGAGGGATGAAAATCGTGCTGGACATGGTTATGAACCACACATCGATAGAACATCCCTGGTTTCAGAAATCGCGTTCGAGCAAGGATAATCCAAGGCGTGATTGGTACATCTGGCGAGACGGGAAGAAACCAAACGGAAAGAAGCCTCCGAACAACTGGCGGCCAATGATCTTTTTGGGCGGCGCATGGAAGTACGACGAATCCACTGAACAATGGTATTATCATTGTTTTCTCCCTTTTCAACCAGATTTAAATTACCGAAATCCAGAAGTCCAAAAGGAAATGCTTGATACTGTTCGGTTCTGGCTAAAGAAGGGAGCTGACGGATTTAGATTGGACATATTTAACGCACTATTTGAAGATGCAGAGTTTCGCGACGCTCCTTTCACTTTTACTATCGCTAACGGCGACATGGATTTGCTCTTTAAGAGTTCTAAGATGACCTTAAACCATCCAGACACGCTGGAGTTTTGTAAAAAGCTGAGGAAAACGCTTGATGAATATCCTGGCAAGTTCATGGTAGGTGAGGTTGGTGCCTCGCTAGCAACGCTGAAGAAATATCTAGGCGAGGTTGTCGAAGATGGAACAAACACCAATGGATTAAATGTTATATTCGACCTCCGTTCGACGTCAACGCCAATGAAAGCGAAAAAGTTTAAAAAGTTAATAGAATCGTACGAACGGTGGTTTCCCGAACCATTTTTTCCAACCTGGGTTTTTGGAAACCACGATCAAGTCCGTCGAATCTCAAAAATAGATAATGATATTGAACAAGCGAAATTAAATGCAGCTCTTCAATTAACCGCTCGTGGAATGCCTTATATCTATTATGGAGAGGAAATTGGCATGCGAAACGCCAAAATTCACAAAAGTGAAAGCAAGGACGCAGTGTCTCACCACTTCAAGATCATTCCGCAATTTATAAGAAACTTCATCACTAGATTTGGTGTTTCCTTGAATAGGGACGAATGTAGAACCCCAATGCAATGGAACTCTGCTGAAAACGCCGGATTTAGTCCTCCTGGGGCGGAGACCTGGCTCTCAGTAAATAATACTAGCGAAGAAAACAATGTAGAAGTCGAAGAAAAGGATCCTGAGTCGCTACTTAATTGTTACAAGCGATTTTTGAAAGTAAGAAAAGAAACAACTGCTTTAAACTCTGGGAGTATCAATTTTATAGAGATCAAAAAGAGCCCAAAATCCCTACTCGCATACGAAAGGAAAGCAATCGTGAATAACAAGGAAGATAAAGCGTTTGTATTCTTGAATTTCAGTAGAAAAAACATTAGGTTTCATAATCCTTTAAAAAATCCCAAAGTTTTAGTCTCAACCTCTATCAAAACAGAACCATTAGATAATGCTCAAATAGTTTTAATGCCATGGGAAGGAATCGTGTTAATAGAATGAGATCTTAAGAGATACTAAAAAAAAAAAAAATTGAGTTAATTTGCTTACCTTCCCATTTCTTTTAGCTTTGAGTGTTTTTCTTCGTGTAATACTAAAACATCTTTTTGAATCTTATCCCAGTAATCCCCTTTAATTGGGTAATAGCGTAATATGAAAGCCGCTAATAGAAAAGCTAACCCTGGAATTAAACCAATGAACACCCTAATTGCGATGAAAGCGCCTATAGGTTGGTCAAGTATAATAGTATCACCAATACGAGGTTTAAAGCCTACTAAAGCGAGTAAAGCGGTAGGTATAACAAGTGCTAGACTTTGTGCAGGTTTGGTTATTAGGGCATTAACACCAAAAAACACCGCTTCTCTCCTGACACCAGTTCTTAATTCGTCTTCGTCGGCAACTTGAGCAAACATCACATTAGTAAATACTATTGGTCCTATGAATCCAATCGAAGCAATGGCAAGGCATACATATATCAATTCATTGATCGGCATGATGGTCAAGAGGCACAATCCACATCCACTTATAATCAATAGATACTGGTCGGCTTTCACAACACCCCATTTATCAATGAGTTTTGGGGTTAACCATATACCTATAATTAGAGGCACGAATATGAATATCAATAAGATAGTTGATGAGGATTGTACTACATAGTCAGCGAGGAAATACATAGATCCAATGACTAAAGATTGAACTAAAATCCCCATAAAATTTGCAGAAACAAGGACGACGAAAGATTTGCTTTTAAAGGTATATTTCAAAGATTCAATAAAGCCCAATGGTTCGTCAACTACTTGGAATTCGGGGCGCTCTTCAAATTGATAGGTCGTATACATTATGAGTACTGCACCTACAATTCCAACAATGATCATGGATATGATGAGAAGCACCGCACTTAGATTTCTAAACAATTCTGGAATTAGAAATCCAATGATCATTCCTAAGAGATTGAAAAAGGATGCAAACACTTGAAGTGCATTCCTCTCTTGTTCGTCCTCGGTTACTTCTGGCAAAAGCGCAGAGTATACCAGAAAGATGATCGTATACGCCGTGTCGTAGAGGCACGTCATAATGACCATCCACCAGAAAATGGCCCATTCGCCGCTTGCAGCAGTTGGGGATAACCAGATTAACACAAAAGTTAGTGCTAAAAACGGAGCGGTATACCTCATGAACGGGATCCTCCTTCCTTTCTTCAGTTTTGAGCGATCTGAAAGAATACCAAATAAGGGATCGTTCAAGGCATTGACTACTACATAGACTATTTGAATTAAATATATAATAGCAGCATTCTCTGAGAGCCCTAAATAATCAAGGTAAAATATCGGTAAAAGGGCACCGTATATCCCTGAAATTATAGATCCTCCAAAACTGGCTAAACCCCATTGAACTCGTTTCTTCGTTGAAAACTTTGGTGCTTGTTTAAAATTCTCCATTTATTATTTTCCTTTTATAGTTTGTTTTCAAATTGTGAGTTAATTATTACTCGACTTTTATCTTTATTAAACTATTTCGCAATAAAAAATAAACAATAACCTTTATTTTTGATTTAATTGATAGTTATATATCATGTCAGACGATTTGAAGGACTTGCCAAACATTGTAATTATAATACCCGATGAATTTTCTGGGTCTGTCTTCCCTCATGTACAAATTCCAAACATCAAAAGCATAGCGGAAGATGGTGGTGTGATATTCACAAATAATTTTTCAGTGAACCCTGTATGTGGACCATCACGAGTGTGCACCTTTACCGGTCAGTACCCGCATAATGGAGGACATAGGAGTTTATACCAATTGATTCAACCACACGACGAAAATCTCTTTAAAATGCTGAAAAATAAGGGTTACGAAGTAATCTGGATTGGTCGAAACGATTTATTCCATGGTAATGCCATTCAAGGAAGCGTGGATAAAAGGTTAAACTCTGGAGTTAAGAGATTGACAAGCGCACTTTTAAAAGGCATAGGGGAAGCTCCCAATGGTAAAGAATTGATGAATAAATTGATGGCATCATCAAACATCATGCATTTGCCAAAAGAGATTATTAAATATCTTTCGCCATACATACCAACAAATCCTTATCCAATGGAACATCGCTTGCGCAAGTCGTTTTATTACGGTGAAAGAACGGAAGAACAAGCGAAATACGACATGGACCAGGCGATAATTAACGATGCGTTGAGATACCTGAAAAAATACGCAAGATCAAAAAATAAGAAACCTTTTTGTTTGTATATCGCAATGAATTTTCCACATCCTCCCTATTACGTAGAAGAACCTTACTTCTCAATGTACGATAGAAAAAAAATACCCTCCCCTTTTCCGCCAGAAATTCGGGAAAAATTTAACTATGACGACAAGCCAAAATTCATGAAGGTCATGCACGAAAGATATGGTCTTAATCAATTAACAGATGAGGATTTTAGAGAGATACGAGCAGTTTATTACGGCATGATCTCAAAGGTTGATTCTCAAGTTGGGCAAGTGCTTGATAAGTTGAAAGAAATAGGAGTATACGATAACACGGCAATAGCGTTCTTCGCGGACCACGGAGATTACGCGGGATCCTATGGTCTTACGGAAAAATGGGCTAATGCAGTTCATGATTGCTTGTTAAACGTTCCCTTAATCATGAAAATTCCTGGAGTCGTCCCTGCAAAAAAAGAAAATGAATTCTTAACGGAATCGATAGACGTGTTCCAGACGTTACTTGAAGTCGCAAAAATAGAGACGCCGTATACTCATTTCAGTAAATCGTTGATACCTGCTATGAAAGGAGAGGTTGAGATACACAGGGACGCCGTATTTATGGAGGGAGGTTATGATCCAAGAGAGCCGCAAGCATTCGAAGACATCGTTCCATCACCAGAAACTGCTTTTACGGGGATATATTACGATAAAACAAATATTCCAATTGAAGATAGAGAAATAAACTGTCGAACCACGATGATTCGAACTAAGGAATGGAAGCTCGCCATTCGAAGCGCATCAGGAATGAAAGAAGAGCTTTATGATTTAAAAAACGATCCTCAAGAACTTGTAAATTTGATAGATGATCCTAAATATTCTGACACGATCAGAGAATTAAAAGAGAGAATTCTGTATTGGTATCTCAGAACCAGTGATAACCCTCACTGGGCACACCAAAGAGAACCATAAGATAGGTTAAACCTCAACAAATTGTTAATGATAAGAGTCAATAAAAATTCAAAATAATAGAAATAAAAAAAGGAATGAATTAAATTGAAAAAAAAGGAATTAGAAGAGGATTTAACCATCCAGAAACGCAAATCTAGCATAAATATTCAATACTCAGATAAAGTTAAGAGAATACACGATAATTTAGGACCCGAAGCGTCAATATTGGAAAAAGACGGTTATAAGTATCGCGATCTTAATAAAAATGGCAAATTAGACATCTACGAAGATATCCGAGAACCAATAGAGGCTCGAGTCGAGGATTTATTAAGTCAAATGACTCTCGAAGAAAAAGTAGGCCAAATGTTTAGTCCTCAACATTCTTTAGGCATGAATGGCAATTTATTAGAAAAACCCTCAAATTTTACGAGTATTGGAACGAGTGAACTTATCCTTGAGAAAAAAATAACTACATTTTGTTTACAGGGATCAACTAATACAGCTGATTTTGTTGAATGGCATAATAAACTTCAAAAATTAGCCGAGAGGGGAAGACTTGGGATTCCTGTTTTGATTTGTTCAGATCCAAGACATGAACTTTTAGATTCAAGTAATAGATTTGCCTCATCAATGGCTTATGAAGGATATTCAAAATGGCCCCATCCTACCGGATTAGCCGCTACACGAGATGAAAAATTAGTAGAAGAATTTGGCAATATCGCCCGTCAAGAACTAACTGCGCTCGGAATAAGATTTGCACTTCATCCCATGGCTGATTTAGCTACTGAACCTCGTTGGCCAAGAATTAGCGGAACATTCGGCGAAGACGCAGAACTTGCCGGAAAAATGGTTGCTGCTTATATTAAAGGATTCCAAGGAGAAAAAATCGGAAAAGATAGCGTTGCGTGTTGTGTAAAACATTTTCCAGGAGGAGGTCCTCAGAAAGATGGACACGATCCACATAACGCCTATGGTAAAGACCAAGTATATCCCGGAGGATATTTTGATTATCATCAAGGGCCATTTAAAAAAGCCTTTGAGGCAGGGGCGGCAGCCGTCATGCCTTACTATGGGAGACCATTAGGTGTTAAAAATGTAGAAGAAGTAGGATTTAATTTCAACAAGGATGTGACGACTATGTTATTAAGGGAAAAATTTGGATTTCAGGGAATTGTTCACACGGACTATCGAATTATTAATACATCTAAAGTGTTTGGTACCACCATCATACCAGCAAGCTGGGGTGTAGAACATCTAAATCCTTTAGAGCGCGCCGAAAAGGCCCTTAATGCAGGAATTGACCAGCTAGGCGGAGAAATTTGCGTTGAATTGTTTTTGCAATTAATTAAAGATGGTAGGATCTCTGAAGAACGAATTGATGAATCAGTTAGGCGCGTTTTAAAACTAACTTTTGATCTTGGATTATACGATAATCCTTATATTGACATAGAAAACGCCAAATTGAAGCGCGGTCACGCGGATTTCGTTAAAGCGGGACGAAATGCAATGCGTAAATCTTTAGTCTTATTAAAAAATGATGCAACAAATGGGAAACCTACTTTACCGCTTTCTAAAAACTGTAAAGTCTACATTGAAGGTTTCAACAAGGAAGAAGTAGCAAAATATGCCACCATAGTAAAATCACTCGACGAAGCTGATTTTGCATTGTTAAGAATTAAAACCCCACATAGAGGTAAACGAAAAGAGATCTTTGATATAATGTTCAATCTCGGTGAATTAGATTTTGCTAAAAAGAAAATAAAACACTTTGAAGAAATAACATCGTCATGCCCAACAATTATTGATATTTATCTGGATAGACCCGCTGTCATTCCAGAGTTGGACGAAAGTGCGGCAGCAATAATAGGAAATTTCAGCGCAGAACAAGGAATTGTATTGGAGGCAATCTTTGGAGAATTTAAACCCACGGGAAAATTGCCATTTGAATTACCCCGAAGCATGGAAGCAGTGAAGAACCAATTTGAAGATGTTCCTTACGATTCAAAAGATCCTGTTTATAAATTTGGTCATGGGTTGACTTATGAATAGTAAATCGTATGTACATAAAAAATCAAAATAAAATAGTGAAAAAAAAACGTTGAAAAATATGAGGGTAATTATGGTCATGTTTGATTCGCTAAACAGACATTTTTTACCGCCTTATGGATGTGATTGGGTTCACGCACCCAATTTCAAGAGATTAGCTGAAAAGTCGGTTGTTTTTGATAATTGTTACGCTGGGAGTCTTCCGTGCATGCCTGCCAGAAGGGAGATTCACACGGGAAGATACAATTTCTTACATCGGTCGTGGGGCCCTGTGGAACCGTTCGATGATAGTACGCCCGAGATCTTGAAGAAGAAAAAGATTTACACGCACCTCGTAAGCGATCACTACCACTATTGGGAAGATGGAGGATGTACATATCATAATAGATATAGTTCATGGGAAATCTCGCGAGGGCAAGAGGGAGATTTATGGAAAGGAGAAGTAAAAGACCCGAATATTCCCGAACACGTGCCCAATATGCGAGAGAGCGAGGCTGGTTGGCGTCAGGATTGGGTTAACAGGAAATACATGCAAAAAGAAGAAGACCAGCCTCAAGCAGTTACTTTTAAAATGGGATTGGAGTTTATTGAGACTAATTACAAGGAAGATAATTGGTTTTTACATATTGAAACATTTGATCCTCACGAACCTTACTTCACTCAGCAAAAATACAAGGACTTGTACAAGCACGACTACAATGGCCCGCATTTTGACTGGCCTAACTATACCATGGTGAAAGAAACGCCAGAGCAAGTTCAGCATTGTCGCTACGAATACGCTGCGTCAGTGAGCATGTGCGATCATCATCTCGGAAAAGTTTTAGATATAATGGATGAAAAAAACATGTGGAAAGACACGATGCTCATCGTGAACACCGACCATGGATTTTTATTGGGGGAGAAAGATTGGTGGGGAAAAATGGTTCAGCCTGTATATAACGAAATTGCGCACACTCCATTATTTATTTGGGATCCAAGATCTGGAAAAAAAAATGAAAGAAGGAGCGCATTAGTACAAACAATTGATCTTGCTCCAACCATTCTTGAATTTTTTGGAATTGAGATTCCTAAAGACATGCAGGGAAAATCATTAATAGACACGATTGAGTCTGATGTTAAAGTAAGAGAAGCAGCTCTTTTTGGATATCATGGGGCCCAGGTTAATGTTACAGACGGTCGTTATATCTATATGAGAGCTCCAGCAAGACGGAGAAATGCGCCACTTTACGAATACACGGTTATGCCAACGCACATGTCAGAATTGTTTACTTTACGAGAAATGAGAACAGTAGAGTTAGCAGAACCGTTTTCGTTTACGAAGAGGTGTAAGACGATGAAAATCAAGACAACCAATTTTATATCCAACTCGCATCACTATGGAACAATGCTATTTGACCTTCAAAACGATCCTAATCAAGAAAATCCCTTGATAGACACCGAGATAGAAAAGAGAATGATAAAACTCTTAGTTGAAAAGATGAAGGAAAACGAGGCGCCCCTCGAACAATACGAACGTCTTGGACTTACTCCTGAAGGAGAGCTTTTGTAGTAATATTATTATTAATAAAGGTTAAAAAAATGATTGATACAAAAATTGTGCTGGTGGGAGCGGGCAGTGTTATGTTCGGGCCATCTACAATGACAGATGTCTATTTATCTAATAAATTAGACGGCGCGACTATAATGATGCACGATATCGACAAGGAAAGATTAGGCATTATTTTTGAGCTGATGGATGCTGAAAACGATATTAAAGGCAACAAGATTACCTTGGAAAGGACGACAAACAGAAAAGAAGCGTTTAAAGACGCTGATTTCATAATAAATTCCATAACTCATGGTCCTCGCTTCACGCATTGGTGGCAGGATTACAAGATTCCAAGAAAACACGGATCAACGCAAATAATGGGAGAGTGTGGGGGACCAGGAGGAATATTTCAAGCCTTTAGAAACATACTTCCAATAATCGAGATTGTTAAAGATGCCGAAAAAATATGTCCCGATGCTTTATTCATAAATTATTCAAATCCACTTCCCTATATCAATCTAGCAATTAAGAGGACTTCGGAAATTAAATGTATTGGGCTCTGCCATCAAATAGCAATACTCAATCATCACCTTCCAAATATCATCAATATGCCAATAGAAGACTTAAAATTAACTGTTGTTGGCTTGAATCACTTCGGGTTTTTAATGGGTCTAGAAGATTCAAAAACTGGAAAGGATCTAATACCTGAATTTAATGCTCGGGCTTTAGAGCATTTTAAAGAAAAAGAAAATAAATGGGAAATTTCCACGTTATCGTTTGAGGTCTATAAAAGGTTTAAATTCTGGCCACACGCAGGAGACAACCACATGGGAGAATATTTACAATTTGCTCACGAATTTCTAGAGCCTCAAGAAAGTTATGTCGAGTACGGTGAACAGGTGGGAACGGGTTTACACGATAAGATAATGAAAAAGTATAAGATATTGAAACGGGGAAAGATTCCAAGAAGGGGATTTTTACCTCAAGCAACACCCGGGGAAAGAGCAATCCCGATCATCGAAGAAATCATAACTGACGCTAATGCTTACGAGAGTTCTGTAAATTACCCAAACGATGGATTTATAGAAAACTTGCCTCAAGATTTAATTGTAGAGGGTCCTGCGTTAGTAAATAAGAAGGGCGTTCATGGAATTAAATATGGAACCTTACCAAGCGATATTGCGGCGATATTACGCATTGAGGCGTCCGTTCAAGACGTGGTTGTAGATGCCGTGCTAAACCAATCTAAAGAGTTAGCCATAACAGCTCTTGCCATTAATCCGAATGTCGGAAGCTTTGAAATGGCAGAGAACATTTTTGACGAAATGTTTGAATTGCAAAAGAAATATTTACCTGATTTTAAATGAGGGATTAGAACAACTTTTCAAGGGCTTCTTGACCACTCATTCCAATTTCTATCCCCAATTCCATTGCTTTTGAAGTTATTCTCATGATTTTTGCGTTTAATAAGTCATCAGGAGTCACAAGGGGATGTTCAATCGTTCCCTCAGAAACCGCAACCGCCAAGTTCGCTTTATCCATTACATCTGCATCGATTGCCCCGCACGCAACTAATCCTTTGGGAGCACTTATCACGACAAACTGTCCATCGTCCCAAACAACAGAAATTCCGCTCGCAGCACCTCCTCTTGCATTAACTGGTGAAATATTTATAGGCATATTATATCAGCTTTATATCATTTAATGACCATTATAGTTGCATTTTTGATCATCTTGAAGAAGAATAAAATATTCTTTATTATTATAATCTTATATATTGCATTATTTATTAAAAGAAGCTCATGAAACCATTCTCGTTACTGATAAAACCAGCCTCAGCAGATTGCAACTTGAGATGCGAATATTGCTTTTACATTGACCATTTAAATGGTCTTGAACACGTGCCTCGCATGTCAGATGAAGTATTAGAAGCAATGATAGCAAGCTACATGAGGACGAATCAAGGTAATTCTTACGCGTTTGGATGGCAGGGAGGAGAACCTACGATAATGGGCTTGAAGTTTTTTAAAAAGGTCGTGGAGCTCCAACAAAAATATGGAAAACCGGGAACGATCGTCCAAAATGGATTGCAAACCAATTGTACGCTCATTACCGATGAAATGGCCAAGTTTTTCGGAGAATACAAGTTCCTTCTCGGAGTGAGCCTTGACGGTCCTGAATACCTTCACGATCATTACAGGAAGACCATTCGTCAGAAGCCTACTCACGCTCTGGTAATGCGCGGTATAGAAAATTTAAAACGAAATAAGGTAGAATTTAATATACTCACCCTTGTTAACAACCTAACCGTGAAAAAAGCGAAGGAAATTTACAATTATCACAAGGAAAAAGGATATTTCTACCACCAATATATTCCGTGCGTGGAATACGACGAAAATAACAATCCTTATCCCTTTTCAATAACAGGAGAAGAATGGGGAGAATTTCTCTGCGAGATATTTGATGAATGGATAAAAGAGGACGTGAATAAAATTTCAATCCGTGTTTTTGATTCGATTTTGGAATTTTTAGTATACAACCGTTATAATGTGTGCTCTATGCAAGACAATTGTTGCCAGTATTTTGTTGTCGAACATGATGGCAATGTATTTCCTTGCGATTTTTTTGTCAGGAAAGAACTATTAATTGGGAACGTATTGACGGGCACCTGGGAGGAGTTTTTGAAATCTCCAACTTACCTACATTTTGGACGTCAGAAAACCATGTGGAATGATGAATGTAACACTTGCTCTTATCTAAAATTATGTCATGGAGGTTGTCAAAAAAATCGAGTTGGTGGTCCTCAATCTTCAAAAACCTTAAGCGTGTTGTGTAAAGGATGGAAAAAATTTTATACACATGCGCTTCCAAGTTTTGTGGTGTTGGCAAAAGAAGTGAGAGCCGGACAACATTTAAACATCACGACTCCAATCAAGGTAAAAAAGATTGGTCGAAACGAGCCATGCCCGTGTGGTAGCGGGAAAAAGTATAAGAATTGTTGCATGAGATAAGTAAAAATAAGCTATAATATTGTTTTTTTAAACATTGCTTACTTTAAAATGACTTCTCTAATAATTTCCAGTGCGTAATCAATTTCTTCCGTTTTTATAATTAATGGAGGGGCAAAACGAATGATATTTATGTGAGTATCTTTTGCAAGCAAGCCTTTGTTCATCATTTCTTCTACGAATGTTCTTGCGTTTCCTTCGAATTCAATGGCAATCAAGAGCCCTTTTCCCCTGATGTCTTTAATTGGCAATTTTGTAGGTTCTTCAGCTATTTTCTTCAACCCTTCTTGAAAATACGCG
>JAEORV010000483.1 GCA_016840695.1 Promethearchaeota archaeon | reverse complement strand
TTAAGGGTATGGATAAATTCACTTCAACTTTATCTGCAACTTTATGTATAGTGTTTGAACATAAGATTATCGAGTTACAACCTGCCTCTTGTAGTTTTAAGCTTATGCTAATCATCTGTTTTTCTAGTGAATCCCAGTCTCCTTTATTTTGTTTAGTAAGAATTTTCTCAAAATTTACCGAATATAACAATAATTTAGCAGAATTCCACCCGCCCATTCGGTCTTTTATTTTTTGATTTAGAATTTGATAATAATCAATTGTATTTTCCCAGCTCATACCTCCAATTAAGCCTAATAATCTCATTTGAATAGTTGAACGAAAAGGTGATTAAAATTATTTAGCGTTATAAATTATTAATATAGAAGAGAAAACTTTTAAAAAAGTGAAAAAAATGACACTAATAAAACTACCCCAAATGGAAGAAGATGAGATAAAAAAAGCAATTAAATCTAAACATATATGTAGAATCGCATTTATTGAAGATGATTATCCATATATATCACCCTTTCAATATGTCTATTTGGATGGGCAACTCTATTTTCATTTTACGGACTATGGAAAGAAGAAAAAAATATTAATGAACAACAACAATGTTTGTATTTCTATTGAACATTTTGCTGACGATTTAAGTCAATATTTCTTCATTTCCATGCAAGGCAAATTATTATTGGTCGAAGATTCTGTTGAAAAAGAACATGTATTAAAAAAAATGGTAGAAAATGCGAAAAACGAATTTTCTGCGAATTTTTTATCAGCTCATGGATTTAATAAAGCAAAAGGTTGGAATGCTTTTAAGTTTGAAAATCAAATTATCTACAAATTTGAAGAAATAGGTAAAACAACTGCTTTAAAATCTATATAATTAAAAATAAAAAAATTTTATTAATTTTTACTTTATTTTTATTTCCATAATGGATCTGCTTCTTGTAGTTGTCTTCGCTGAACTTTACCAAGAACACTTTTTGGAATTTCATCAATAAACTCAATTAGAGTAGGACACTTCCATTTAGTAAGGTTTTCTTCAGTCCAGGTTATTAAATCTTCGGGAATTATTTTACCTATAAATTCAGGTCGAAGTTCGACCCAAGCTTTTATAATTTCTCCAACTTTTCCCTCTGGATCTGGAAGTCCAGCAACAGCTGCTTCAGAAACAGCTTCATTCTCCATAAGCATGGATTCAACTTCTTTTGGAAAGACAGAATGTCCTGCGATTTTGATTAGTTGTTTTTTACGATCTCGAATCGTAATCATTCCATCTTCTCTCATAAATCCAATATCGCCAGTTCGAAGCCATAATCTTCCATCCCACTCTTGAATCGTATCAGCAGTCTCTTCAGGTTGATTTAAATATCCTACCATAACCTGAGGTCCACAAACACAAATTTCACCTGTATTTTCTTCACCATATTTTGAATTTGGACCACCATCCGCTATAGGTCCAGCTTCTAAAGATAATGATGTAGTTTCGAATATCGCCCAATCAGTTCCGGGTATTGGCATACCTATATTTCCTAATGGACTTGGATTGAAAAGACTTCCAGAGCTAACTACAGGACTAGCTTCGGATAATCCGTATCCTTCAACTATCGTCCCACCAGTATTTTTTTGAAAGGCCTCTTGTACAGGAGCGTGTAATGGACCAGCCCCAGAAATGCATAAACTAAGTTTCCCCATTATATCGTATTCATTAATATTCGGGAATTCGGCTAACCTTTTAAATAGAATCTCTGCTCCGGCATATGCTAATCCCTTTGGAGCGGGCAATTTTTGAACATCTTTTAAGAATTCTTCCGTTTCAGGCGGTCTTGGAAATAACATCATCCAACCTCCTAAAGCAATTGCTGTGTTCATCACGGCAGTTAAACCAAAGGAATGAAACAAGGGTAAAACGCCAATATCTCCTAAACCAGGTTGTTCTCCTCCTAGCCAATGCATGCATTGTAAGGCGTTTGAAACTATATTAAAATGGGTTAAATTTGTTGCTTTTGGAACTCCCGTAGTTCCCCCAGTCATTATATAGGTTGCGGTATCCTCAGTAGGATTTATGTTTACTTTTGGAAGGTTTGGAGGAGTTTTAAGTAAATCCTTAAATTTATAAGAAGGATTAAAATCTACCTTCCCCTTAGGTAGTTTTCCTATCAATTTTCCTAAGATCTTAAGAATACCAGGAATCCCTGAAGCAAGATCTGCGACATTTGAATAAACAATTTTTTCAATTTTCGTTTTACTAATGATTGGTTTAATAACAGGTTCATATAAAGCATCTAAAACGATTAAGTATTTTGCGTTGGTTATTTCCAAATGATGTAGAACTTCTAATGGCATATAAGTAGTATTGATGCCTGTTGCGATAGCACCGATTTTTAGAGCAGCATAAAAGCCGATAACATATTGAAAACTATTTGGAAGCAGTAAAGCCACGCAATCACCCTTTTTTACTCCTAACTCTGCTAATGCTGTACCAAAAGAATCTATTAATGCTCCAGCTTCCTCATAAGTCATCCAAGTCTCTAAAAACCACATTATGTTTTCATTAGGATATCTTTTCCTTTTTCTTTCAAAAAATTCACCTGCAGTAATTTCTTCAAAATCGATATTTTTAGGGACTTGATCTGGCCACCATTTCTGAAACCACGCTTTACCTTCGTCAACTTGCCATTTATTCGCCAAAAATTATTCACTTCTTGTTATATTTTTAAGAATTAAATATAATTGTATAATTGTTTTTATAAATATTTCTTATTTAGGTTCTGCCTATGAATAATATTTTAATATTTTAATACTTTCAATTTCAAGTAAGCAGAAAAGACTAAAGATGTGTCTAAAAATGATTGATAGT
>JAEORV010000482.1 GCA_016840695.1 Promethearchaeota archaeon | reverse complement strand
AAAATTCTTTTTGACCCATTCTTCGAATTTTATTTCTCGGAGCTGTTCTGCCCATAAAACTCTAATGTTTGGAACATCAGGAAGGATATTTTCATTTTTAAGAAGAAGATATAATTTTTCTACTGCTTTTTCTATTAAAATCGCGTGGATTAGAGCCCTATCTTCAATGTCTCCTAATTTCGAACTAATTTCGTCCTTTAATTCTTTTATTATTTTAATCCAATGTTCTGCAAACTTGCTGATGTAGCTCTCTATTTGGCTTATTTTTTCCAATTTTAAAATTGGAAAGGTGAGTTCGTAGTTATCACCGCTTTTTTTTATCAAATCATACCATTCTAAATTTAATAAATGATTTTCTAAAGTCTTTCTTGTCCACTGATATGATACTTTACAATCGTAAACTTCTTTAGTTATTATTAATGGTTTAGGAGAGAAGTTAATGATTTTATAGATTTCCTCAAAATTTTTAGGTCCATTAGATAGATGAATAAGGATTTCTCTGCGGACTTTGTTTTCCATTACCCAAGGAATTTCACCATCGTCCCACGGCTTCGCTGTTGTAAAGTCGAACCAAGGTTGAATTTCATCCACATTTATTTTTCCAACAAACCTGTAATTGTGGTACTTGGTATTTTCTTTCAAATTTTTTCCTTCCTACATGTTGTTATAATACTTCAAGTAAGCTTCCAATATCCAGCCAATTTCTTATTGCTTGAATGATGTTGCCGTCTTCGCCAATAACAAATTGCCCAGGGCATTGTTTTTCCCACCCTTCGTAGTCCCCATGTTCGATGCCAGCATCTTTCGCTGCTTTCATTTTTCCTGGCAAATTTTTAACTGCGCCCATCGACATCATTCCAAGGTCGTATTCTTTATAGAATGTAAATACTTTCTTACTCTCCTGTGGACTAGGAATTACTGGAAAGGTTATATTATACTTCTTAATAAATTCGTCTGCCTTCTCTTTACTTGATTGTGTTATGTATAATATTTTTGCTCCTTTTCCTTCGATTTCTGGCAAATTATCAATCAATTCTTTTAGATCCATTTGACAAATAGGACATCCAAAATATCTACTAAATATCAAAACGATTTTCTGCTTTCCTATTAATTCTGACAAATCGATCGGTCCGGCATTATACGAATCGGCTTTAAATATGGGCGCTTCTTGCCCAACACTTATTTTTCCCATAATTTTTTTTCACTTTTTTGGTTATATTTGATAATTATTTATTTACTTCTTATTTTTCATGTTTCACGAAGCATTGCTTCTATTAATATTTGTGTTGCTTCTTTTTCGCTTAATCCTTTTGCTTGAAGTTCATCTAGCCACTTTTGGGGAAAACGACCTAGCGAAGCTTCGTGTGAAACGCTGGATAAAGGATCAATGGCCCTTATGAAAGGGCGTGCTCTACATATAGAACCTTTTCCTAAGACGATCTCATTACATTCAACATGCCCATTACAATGTGGAGCATTACCTTCTGTAATTCCATACATTAAGACTTCTCCTCCGTCTTTCGCAGCAGCTTTCATTTTAATAATACTTCTTGCGTTTTCACCTTCTAGGAAAACAGAATCCCTAATTCTAATGGAATCGTTTTTATTTTTTCCAAAAGCTCGTATTGTTGATCTAATCACGCTATTTTTCATGGCATAAATATCGATCATGATCTTTACTTTTCCTGGTGTACCTTTTGTTAGGTTGAAAGTATTTTCAAAAATACTATCTTCTCCAACGTAAATATACGCTACAGGTGCCACAGTTGCTCCACTTTTTTCACCATGATAGTGTGTTTCGTTGTATGCAAATTTACAATTCTTTCCAATGTAAAAATGCCCAAACATTTTATGAATTAATCCATTTGCTTTCGGAAAACTGCAATGTGCTTGAAGAGTAACTTCCGTGTTATCTTCTGCAATAATCCTAGGAAATATTTCTTGAAGTCCCGTCTCTTTATTTACTCCAAAACATAAGTGAACCGGATCTTCGATTTTGGTACCTTCTTTAATTATAATATCTGCTACAATCCCATTTTCAATTTCACGCCCTTCTAAAATTACACCATCTACTTCTTCTAAACCTTTTATTTTATTAAAATCTAATAAGAGCTTGGCACCACTTCCATGACCCGGCATAAAATCTCGTATATCGATGTTATAATCTTCCAAGCTTTGTAATATTTCTTCAGGATATTTAGAATTTGTCAATCTATTCCTTCCTCCCTAAAAATTCTATCTATATAATCACTATCAAAAGCAGGACATTCTCTATTTTCATCAAAAAGAGTTCTTTTACAGAATTCCTTCAATCCTGCTTTAGCACAATATTTCACCATTACTTTAGGGAATGTGTCGGTTAATAGATGTTGTCCCCTCCAGATTAAAGTACCATAATCTGCTACCATGCCAATATCTTCTCGATGTGTGATTAATAAAATTGTCATGTTAAGTTCTTTGATTTTATTAAAAATGTTCAAGAAGTCCTCGATTACTATCATGTCTAATCCTGAATCCGGTTCATCTAAAAGAATTAACCTAGGGCGCATTGCAATTGCTGCAGCTAATTCTATTCTCTTTCTCTCCCCTCCACTTAATGATTCGTCAATGTATCGATTCATGTACTTTTCTGGTTCTAAATTTACTATTTGAAGTGCCTCTAATATTTTTTCGTTAACATTTGATTGATCTTTAATCCCTAATGAAATGTATTTTGGAATGGAAAGACCTTCAATTCTCGCTGGTTCTTGCCATGCTAATGTTATTCCTAATTTTGCTCTTTCGGTAATATCTAAATTCGTAATATCGATTCCATCGAAGATAATTTTTCCTTGAGATAATT
>JAEORV010000481.1 GCA_016840695.1 Promethearchaeota archaeon | reverse complement strand
CTTTTCTTAAAATGAGCTTTATTAATTCTTTCTCTTCTGCGTCAATCTCTGGCCATTCTGCAATGACTTTGGTATCAAATGTGTCTTCTCTATATTTATGATTTTTCACTTTTATTAACTCCATCATGATAAACAACATAAGAAAAAATTTTAAGTGTATTTGTAATAAAACAAAAAGTTCTTGGGATAAATGGTTATATTTCTTAATTGTTTCAAGGTGAATGCTTATATCAGGATTTTTTGCTCTGAACATCAAAAATAAATATACAAATTGTTATAAAAATTAGAGATTTAAATGAAAATCGAGTAATACTATTAAATTTTTCTCAAATATTTAGAATCTATCAAGTTATTGAACGAATTGTAAAAAATAGAACCATATTTTTGATAGAATTCTTTCTTTTTTGACAGGATCATGGATACATTTTCTTTTTTCAGCTGACCGTTAGACCAGAAAATCTTACCTTGATTATTTAGATAAATATTGTCTTTTTTCTTAACAACCGCTCCAGCTTTTATTACATGATCAATATTAGAAAGAGCTTTTATTAATTCGTTATATTCTTTATTTAAATCTATATCTGTTAAATCTATATTTAAAATATTGAGATCTCCGTCTGCCTCTATCCCTAAATTTCCTTTAATTTTACCAAGTCCTAGAGATTTAGCAGGACTAGCTCGCGTTATGATAATGAAATCATGAAAAGTCAAAGTATTCTCGTTATCCTTTAAGTTAGTCTTATTTTGAAATGTAGAATTCATTTCTTTCATATAAATATTCCGCGCTTCACTACTCATTAGCCATGTGGCGATATGAGGCATGTCCGTTATATTGGCGTAATTAGGAAAATTCAGAGATGATTGGATTTGATATTTATTTCTAATATTTAAAGCAAGGTCAATAGCATTTGCCCACAAAATGCAATCTGCCTCGTTCTTCTTATCAAAAGTTCTTATAGTAGAAAATGAATCTCCTTCGATTTCAATTGCAGAACTAATTAATTTTTTAGGATTTTCTGGTTTAATTATTGAATTAATCAACCTTCGATCAGAAGTAATAAGCGGATTTATTTCATTAAAACCCAAAAATCCGAGATCTAAATCAAACTCTTTATTGTTGTTGAAAAAGTTAATGAGCGTGTCATTATCTCCGTTGATATTGTATGAAGACGCGTGAGCAAGATGGAATATTTGAGAACGATTATCAGGCGATTCTAAACCTAAAGATTTGATTTCTTCAAGTATAACAAATAAATTTTTCATTCCTTGCTCTTGTTCGTACCCTTCAACATGAGCGTGAATTGAGTGCGGTAAGCTTAAAAATTCCGCGCATTTTGTTAAATTTTTATATACATCTAAGGCGTTAAAGTTATATAATCTTCCTTGTTTATCTAGCTCGTCTCTCAAGACTTTAAAATCCCAAGTTACTGATTCAAAGGGATTATAGGCCTTTAAACCAAATCCTTTAGTTTTGGATAAAAGATCAGAAAGAAAAATGGCCATGTCTTCTATCTTTCCCTTTTGATATTCTATTTCCAAGGGCCAAAAATTACTCGCATTTAATAACATGGCCTTATCTAAAACAGGCATTTGCTTGAAATCAAAAATCGTTTGTTTAGCTAAGGATGGAAAAACATTAGCTTCCACAACAAAAGTGTAACCATTGGATATGTAATTCCGGGCGATACTTTCTAGTCTTAAACCGTCCCATGTTTTTTGAAATACTTCATTTTTCGAACCTAACAATCTTGCCCAATTGACTTGTTGCGAGGCGAAATGAGCGTGAATGTCTAGAGCTGCAGGAATTACGGTCTTATTATTGGCATCGATTTCTTTCACATCTTTATCGCTTGAGAATTTGTCTACAATAATTCTATTTTCTATTAAGATGTCCTTTACTTCTCCTTCGATTTTATTCAAAGGGTCAAATACAATGCCATTTTTTACTAATAATTTATCGCTTGCCATGAATATCGCTTTATGATTTAATTAGGCTTAATTTTTAATATTAGATCTTCAAAATCTAGCACGGGATCATTAGAAGGTTCCACTTTAACCTTAAGATTTTTATATATAAGTTGGTCGTTCTCGACTCCAGTTAATTGGTTTGCCCAAATTGAAACTGGAATATTAATAATTCCTATCGGGACATTTTCATCTTCTATTATTTTTAGAATAACGCTCCCAAATTGACTTGATATCTTTATATTCGAGTTAGAAGTTAATTTTAATCCTTTTAAATTCTCGGGATTAATCAATGCGAGTGCTACATTCTCTTTTAGCGATTTATCATCTCCAAACATGTGTTCTTTAGCTTGATCGTGCTCAAGTATTCTTACTGTATTAACAATCATTTCCATTTTTTTATATCACTCTATTTCTTGCTTAGTCTTTCAATTATTTGATCTAGTAATTCTTCATCAGAAGGGACATTATTTGGAGGATTAACAAGTTTTTTTAATTCAATTGGAACTTGATCTAACCTATAAGCTAAGCCAGCACATTCGATTCCGGTTATAGCTGTTGGTAAAACCACATCAGCTAATTGCGAAATTCCAGATTTACGATTGTCGATAAGAATTATTGGTTTAGAGGCTAATTTTGAACTTAATTGATGTGGTAAGTGAGAAATTGGATCAGTTCCAACTATTATCGTATAGTCAAAATCTTCATTTTTAATTTTAGAAATGATCGTATCGTTAGATTTGATAATCTGATTATTTTTAAATTGGAGATTTTGATTCTTTCCCGTTTCTGTCAAAGCAACGTGATCGAAACCGGCCATATTATAGTGTCCTCCTACCATAACCAATGAAATCCGACCTTTTTTTTGTTGAATGTTAACCAGTTCTATTAAT
>JAEORV010000480.1 GCA_016840695.1 Promethearchaeota archaeon | reverse complement strand
CATTTTTTGTAATAGAATCTTTGCAAGTGGTTTCTGCCATTTGGGAACAGTTCTTAGTAACCCTTCTATAGGAACTTTCCCACGACACATGTTCATGTAAGCAAAATATGTTCCCCCAGCGCTTACTTCTACAGCATCAACTCCGAGAGCGACAAGTCTTTGAGCGTAATTTTTCGCCAAGAGAGGAGTTACTCCTTCTTTCTTTGTATAATCGCACGTACTGAGTTTTACTAAAATTGGTTTGTCTTTTGATATTACTTTCCGCGTTTCTATAAATACTTCTTTTAGGAAGCGAAATCTATTCTCTTCCGATCCTCCCCACTCATCTGATCTACGATTAAAAAAAGGCGAGAGAAATTGATTTATTAAATAACCGTGCGCACAATGAAGCTGCACGGCATCCGCTCCAGCTTCGGCTGCCCTCCATGCCGCTTCGCTAAAAGCTCGTATTGCGGTATTTATATCTTCTTCCGTCATCTGTTTAGATTTAGAAAAGGTTATAGGGTTTCTTATCCCTCCAGATGGCCCTTTTGGTTTGAATCCTACGATTTCTTTCTTTGTTTGAAGACCAGAATGGACTAATTGAAAAGCAATTTTACTACCCCACTGATGAACAGCGTCAGATAATTTTTGCAAACCTGGGATCATTTCATTGTTATCGATTCCAATTTGATTATTAACGCATTTACCAGATGGATGAATATACATGAATCCCGTTATGATGAGTCCAATTTCACCCTTAGAAAGTGTCTGATACATCTTAATTAAGTCGCTAGAGATTTTTCCGTTCTCATATGCCATGAGTTCACCTGTCGCAGAACGCACGAACCGATTTTGTAATTGCATTTCACCAATTTTCATTGGTTCGAATAAAATCGACATTTTTGTCCTCCATTTGTTGATGTGACAAAATAGTCAATTCTTTATATAAATCTTACGATCAATCTAGAAAGATTTGATAATTATTAAGAATAAAATAAAATAAATAAAAAAAGTAGTTATTACTCTAAGTTATCTAAAAGGGTTTCGATTTCACTTTGAATTACTTCTGGCTTTTTAGCATGTTCGCCAACTAAGGCGAGTTTACGCTCCAATCTCTCTCTATGTACGGTATTCATTGCGCAAAATGGTATCTCAAGCACTTTATTAGGATTATCAGGGTTAATGATACCATAATGAACGAGGCAACTCTGCACGCGGTTTAGGTCAAAGTTATAGGCGTCCTGGAAGTGCATTGCTCCAATCATCAGGTTTTTGGTTTGTAAAAAGCCTCCCGCTGTCGATAAGTTTGGAGAAAACACTAATTTGGCAAAAGACTGGAAAGTTTTACTTGTCAATATCTTCGACGGATTCCTTATATATCGCAACAGCCCAGCAACAAAATAAGCCTTCATCATCTGCCGATAACCCAAATTGGTCATATCGTCAATGAAATTCCCAATCGTGCTTAAAACGCTGCCGTATTTCGACATATCAAGGTTTAACATCTTGGTCGGTCGGGGCGTTTCCTTATTTACAACCATATCGTATACTTTATTAGCCCATTTTATCAATCCGTTGGCATCGAAGTAATTTTCGATAGGTTCCCATTCGTCCTTATCGTTTACCACGCAGATCGTGGCGAAGCCACAGTCGTGATGACTAACCATGGAAAAGGCCGGCACGTCATCGAACCAAGCAAGCAATTTGGTGAATTTTGATGTCGTGGCTATTGGATAAAAGTTCTGTACTGCGTTGTTCGTGTGTTGATTAATCGCCACTTTTAAATCCGATGTGGTGTATCGCAGATCCATCAATTCTTCGTAATTAATTCGACCGCATAAACTAACAGGTTGAAACACTATACCAGCTATAACATCCGTATTTTGCTTGGCAAAATCCAAGATAGGCCCAACTTGATGGTCATTCACACCTTTTGCAACAGTTGGTACCAATATTACTCCGTGAAATCCAATTTTACGGCAATTTTCTATGACTCGCTTTTTTAAAGGCCATAAATTCACACCTCTAATCTTTTTCCAAGTTTCGGGAGAATCTGTAGCATCAAATTGCAGGTATACTGCGTCTAATCCCGCGTCTACCAATTTTTTACAATATTCAACGCTTTTTCCCATTCTAACGCCGTTGGTTGATACCATTGTTTCAATAAAACCCAATTCTTTACCCTTTTTAATGATTTCAGGGAGATCCTCCCTGACCGTTGGTTCACCACCAGCAAATTGGAGCATAACGGCGGGAGTAGGTTCCATTGACCTGAAGTGAGTCATTATTTGAACTAATTGATCAAACGTGGGCTCTACCACATACCCCTTGGCCGATGCGTTTGCGAAACAAATGGGACATGTTAAATTACAGCGATTAGTCACGTCAATCAAGCAAATACATGGTGCACTCTTGTGATTTTCGCAGATACCACAATCGTAAGGACAGCCCTTTTCCGTTTTTTTAATCCCAGATAATACTGAACGGGGTTGTGTTGAGATCTCAACAGTTGACCCCATTTCTTCAGTGAATCTCATCTGCCACTTGTAATCGTCAGCGTTGATCGAAATTTTATCCTTGAATTCGCCATGGTCTCTACAGTATTTTCTCATCATCACCCAATGAGTCTCTGGATCCACATAGAGTTCCGCCGGAATCTGCGTTAAACATTCTGGACACAGGCTTTGGGTTGTTCGAATTATTTCTTCTTCGGTCATGTGATTTAAACCTTAAAATTTAGTTTTATGCAACTATCTAAGTCAAAAACTCATTTATGTATTAATACAATATAAGAAATTCTTTATTTAAATGTATATTTATTTAAATGCTTATTTTAATATAAATTTTAGCTCTTATACATATAATTCCGATGAAAAATAAGTTGAG
>JAEORV010000479.1 GCA_016840695.1 Promethearchaeota archaeon | reverse complement strand
TGAAACATCGAGAGTATGTTGGAGATTTAGATGATTTTGATCTAGATATACGAGAAGAGCCTTATCTAATTAGGCAAGGACAAAAACTTTTCACTTTATCTGAGGAAGAAAAGTCTAAGATGTGGAGAGATCATTCAGTTGCGCTCCAAAAAAGATATTTAGCATTGGAGCTTTCATTTGAAGCAGGCAAGCTTTTTTCTGCTGGAAAAATTGAGGATGCTCTAAACATGTATGCTGAATGTTTAGAACTTACCCGAGAAATGCATGATCAAACACGTGAAGCGGGTACACTTTTTAATATGGGAGAAGTTTTAGCTAGCAATGATCAATATGAAATGTCTATTGTTCACTATCTAAAATGTGTAGCAATTCTAGAAACAATAAAAACAAATGAAAGCTTTGGTGCATTAGTCTATCGGGGGCTTGGGTTTGCCTATCAACAGTGTGGAAATAAAAACCTAGCTCACATGTATTATTCTCACTATCAAGAGATTTGCGCAGACAAAAATAACCAATTAGGTGTGAGAGAGGCTCAAGATCTGATTCAATCACTTGAGTTATGAGAAGGTCTTTAGGTCGGTTTTCTTGAGTTGTTTATTATAAGTGTCTTAAAAAAATATATTTAATAAAAATTATTTTAAACTTTATAATAGATAGAATGGGGACTTAGGAAAAAAGATAAACTCGAGACCTAAAAGCGCCCCTTTGAAAGAAATTAATAATTAAAAAAGAGAGAATAATATGACTTCTATTCAAAGCGCTCAAAATCTTAAAATGGAAACTGCACCTGCTCAAGGCCAAAATTCTAAACTACCATTCAATATTCAAGAAGATCTCTATGACCTAAAGACTGCTCTGGGACAACTCAAAGACAATCCTAACCTTGTTGATGACCAAAGTTTTCAGCAGAAGATGCTAGATTATCTGCAAAAATATGTTGATGACTTTAATGCTGATGTAAAAGATGGTAGTCTAACTCCTGATCAACAAATTGCTTTGAGTGATCTTAATGAAGATCTTAACGTCAAAGGGCTTATTAACGTCTACTCTGATGGAACAATTTACAACCCCAATACTTCTTCTGATATTGGGACAATTATGAGTAATTTATTAGAGACTAACCATGGAATTAGTTGGATTGATATTATCAATCAGTCAATCACGTCAATCCAAGACAAATACTCTTCGTAAGAGTTTAACACTCTTTGTGGCCGCTTTCTTGCGGCCACTAAAATTAAAGTATTCCCGGTTTCTTGAAAGGATCATAGACAAAAGACAAAGCATTGACTTTAATACATAGTCATAATTAAATATTTACTACATAATATTTAAGAATGAAGTAAATAACCCTATAGGAGAGGTGAAATATGACTCCAGTTGATGGTGAAAGTAGTGCAGTAGCATTTGAAGCTTATCAAGAACAAGGCGATAAATTGCCATTTAATATGGCTAGAGATCTCCATGATCTACAAATTGCTTTTGATCAAATGAAAAAAACTCCTGATTTTGTTTACGATCAAGTGTTTAGACAAAAGATGGTAGATTATCTAAATAACTATGTGAATGACTATAATGACGATGTAAAAAATGGAACATTAAGCGCTGATCAACAAATCGCTTTTAGTGATCTCAATGAGGACCTTAATGTAGTGGGCCTGATTAGTGCGCCTCATGATGGGCCTTTAAATCAGCCAAATGATAATATGTCTATTCAACCCTATTTGGAGCAATTAGCAAAGAATGACGATAAGGTCAATTGGATTGATGTTATCAACGATGCGATTAACTCTATTTTAGGAACTCCGTCTCAATCATAAATCTTCGATGTGGTCACTTTACCTTCTTTTACACGCGAGATTTTAAGTCCAACCATATGCTAAGCAAAGGTTGATATGGGATCGATATCGATCAGGAGGCGGATCGAGCGTGGAAGGTATACAGTATTCCGTGTTTCATGAAGAATTTTGCTGAGAAAGAGGGGGTTTTTCCCTTTAATGAGAAGTTTAAAGCGAAACTTATCCTTGATTTTAGCATAGCCAGAGGGGATGACCGGATAAAGGGTATAGGATGAGGGGAGTTTTTTGACAAGAGCTTCATAATAAGCTTCAGCATACTGCTTCACATGCCCTTCATTTTTTCCGGAAAAAATAAGTTTTGCAAAGCGAGTAAAAGGGGGAAAGGTAAAAAGTTCACGCACTTCGATTTCTTCTTGGTAAAAAGATGTGTAATCTTCTGTTGATGCATGATGAAAAATAGGGTGCCCTTTAAGGGAGGTTTGAATGATGACTTCTCCCTTGAGATCGCCTCGGCCAGAACGACCAGCGACTTGAGTTAAAAGTTGAAAGACATTTTCTGAAGCACGAAAGTCGGGAAGATTCAGGGCTCCATCGGAGTTTAAAACACCCACAAGTGTAACTGCGGGAAAATGAAGTCCTTTAGCTATCATTTGGGTTCCGATTAAGGCATCGGCTTTCCCAGATTTGAATTGTTTAAAAAGGAGATCATGACTCCCTTTATGACGTGTTGTGTCTGCATCCATACGGAGGGTGCGGATATCAGGAAAAAGGGCATGAAGGGTCCGTTCGACCTGTTCGGTTCCTACTCCCTTAAAATTAAGAGTGGCTGTTCCTTTACAAACTGGGCATTGAACTGGTGGGGGAGCCAGGACATAGGAACAAAGGTGGCAGGCGAGGTGGTTGGTTTTTTTATGAAAGGTTAGACTCACCGAACAGTGGGGACATT
Organism: Promethearchaeota archaeon; assembly: GCA_016840695.1. Lineage (GTDB taxonomy): Archaea > Asgardarchaeota > Lokiarchaeia > Sigyniarchaeales > SOKP01 > FT1-020. The sequence continues at coordinate 129 of JAEORV010000479.1, read as the reverse complement.
TGACACTTTCGCCACAACTCGCACACATCTGAAAAGTGTGATAACCTCGTCTGTTTAAGAAAAGGAGGATTTGTTCTCCTTTTTTAAGACGATCTTTAATTCCATCGATAAGATCTGAGCAAAATAGAG
>JAEORV010000478.1 GCA_016840695.1 Promethearchaeota archaeon | reverse complement strand
CCAGTTTCAGATGTGAGATCTTGCCCAAGTTTCTGTACAGCTCTCTTGCTTGGCGTTTGAAGTATTCTCCTCATTATATTTACGACCTTGGTTAACTTGTTGTCATTAAAATCTTTAACAATTGGATCGTAGCGTGAAAAATTTCGCCTCGTTGCATCTTCCTTTCTTACTTGCCCGTTCCAATAGGGACATTTTTTTGAGTCTGTTTCACACATTCTTTATTTTCACATCCATATTTTTAATTTTAATAGATATCCTACAAATGAAAGGAAAGCTGTTAAGGATTTATCATCAGTTTTAGATGTTATTGATTTAGATTGCATATCATTACTTCTAATAAACACTCGTTATCTAATATTTCCTTTATTAAATCAGGAAATGCTCTTACTTTTCCGCTTGTTAATACATCTTGCTCAATTGGAGACAAAACAGTGGAGAATAATTCTTCTTGCGAGAACTCATCGAAATACCCATCGTAATAATCTACCCCCGCCTCTCTAATCCAATAAAACGTGTTCTTGAGTAATGCCATCTCTACTTCTCGAGTGATGTTTTTGTGTTCACTTAAAAAATCTTCAAAGTCGAGCTTTTCTCCCCTTGGTCTTGGTCTTTCACGCTTCATCCTCCCCAATGTATTTTTTATAGGTAATGTCAATCCACGAGTTGTAGTATTGCTTCACGGTTGAGGAATCGTGTTCTTTAAACGCAGCGCTCAAGGAAGTTTTTGAAGCCAAAGGATTCTGGTTAAGGTAGGTAAAAACGCGATGAAGGAGCGAATCGTCTGAAGGAGCGGTAATACATTGGTCGTATACTTGTTCTTGGCGGGCTCGACTTGATTTCTTCATTTTCTCCCTGTTCTGAGCGTGATATTCCCTGCTGTATTCTTTAATCTTTTTTTCGTTCCTCATGTAATAGCGTGCGCAAGCTTCGCGAACTTTTTGAGGATTGTTCCTGTTATATTCTTTTTGCCGTTGTAAAATCACATGCTTGTTCTTGTTGTACCATTTTTTCTTATATTTTTGAATCTTTTCCTTATTCGCTTCGTAATAATGTCTCTTTTGTTGGCTTATTTTCTCCTTGTTGTTTTCTCGATATATCTTGCGTCTTTCCCGTATTTCTTCTGAATTGTGATGCTGGCGTTGTCTTGCGTATTTATTACGACAATCTACCGAACAATATTTCTGGCGGTTACTATTGGGCACGAAATGAGTTGCGCAGAAATCGCAAGATTTTTTGAAGGCTTTCACTCTTCAACGACCTCCGTAAAGTATTTCTCGTAGGTAATGCTCCTCCATCGCCCGTAATGTTCTCTTATTCTATCGCCGTTGATGTCTAATAGTATTAACTCCAACTCTTCTAAAGAGATATTGGGATTCTTGAAAATCTCCCAGAATACCTTGGCCATTTGAGTATCTCTTACGATGCCCTGCTCGCATTCGTTGTATATGATTTTTCGATATTCCCTCTTCTTTTCTCTTATCTTGTCCTTGTTTTTTTCTTGATATTCCCTCTTCTTTTCCCTTATCTTGTCCTTGTTTCTTTCTCGATATTCCTTTTGATATTCTTTAATCTTGTCCTTGTTTTCTTCTTGATATTCCTTTATATGCTCTTTAATATTGTCTTTGTTTTTCTCGTAGTATTCTTTTTGCCGTTCTCTTATCCTGTCTTTATTTTCTTCTCGATATTTCTTCATATACTCTTTATTTTCTTCTCGATATTCCCTATTCCTTTCTCTTATCTTGTCCTTGTTTTTTTCTCGATATTCCTTACTATACTCTTTAATCTTGTCTTTGGCTCTTTCTCTATATGCCTTTTTCTGGCATTTTTCTGAACAATAAATTTGATTCTGAATTTTTGAGACGAATCTAGCTCCACAAAATTTACAGTTTCTAGCCTTGATTTGCTTGAACTTTTTATATTGCTCGCGATACCTTCTACCTCGTTCTTTTTGGATTTTATTTCTCTTTTTAATTCTGCATTGTTCGGAGCAAAATTTATGATTGCGATTAATGGGGGAAAAAACCGTTTGACATACCTCGCATGTTTGAAATTCCTTTTTCTTGTTTTCTATGCGATGCTCCCTTCGCTGTTCATTTGCCTTTTTCTGGCATTTTTTTGAACAATAAATATGACGATTGTTGCTAGGCATAAAGGGCGCCTCGCAAATCACACATTTTTTTTCCTTTTTCTTATCTTTACTGAAAACTCTTGCTTTATGAATTTCCTGATAAACCTTAGCCTCGTTTTTTAGGACTTCGATATTGTTAGTATTTGTCGACTTCCTTCGACAATCTTCTGAGCAAAACCATTGATTACGAGAATTAGGAGTGAATAAAGTAGAACAAAACTCACAAGCTCTAATTTTATCAGAAAGAATGTTCAAACTCGACGAGAAGAAGGGGAGTAGGCAGTTGCGTAGTTTGAGGTCGTCCATGCTGTTGAGCATTGAGTAGAAATATCTAAGCGCTGCACGTCTCTCCAGTTTGAACCCGTAAATTCAACAAATAAAAATTCTAAAAGGCTTAGCGCAGTTGAAAAAGCGTTTTTGAGCAAGTTTCGCACCTTCCTCATTGGAACCGAGCCAGTTGTATACGCGTTTTCAAAGAGTAAGTTTATGGTAGGTCATATTGATATTTTGATGATTTATAAAGATACGATTTATATCGTTGATTATAAACCTCCGGGTGTAAAAAGCAATGAAGTAATCTTTGATCAAAATGGAAAAGTCACAGAAAAAATAGTTGCGAATAGTATATTTAACCACATTCCGCAACTTGTTGCATATGCTTATCAACTAAATCAAATGGTTGGAGATAAAACCAATCTAAAAATTAAATGCGTATTGTTTAACAGAAATGTGATGTGTAGTTTTGAT
>JAEORV010000477.1 GCA_016840695.1 Promethearchaeota archaeon | reverse complement strand
AAAATTTCTTCAAGACGAACTTTACGTCGTTCTAAAGACCGAAGGATTGCATAAGTACTTGAAGTCAAACGTCTCTGAAGAATCATCATAGCAAAAGTAATAGAACGATTTTCTTTAGCCCTATCAAAATGTTCTTTAACATATTTAGTAACCTCACGATACAGATGATCTTCATCAGGAGTTAAAGGAAAACTCACGGTACTAACATGACGAGGAGTAAAAAGGTGATTACCCTTAAAATCCTTCATATCTTCTTTAAGACGACGAATAAAAAGAGGATTCTCATCATTTTGAATAGATTCTTTTAACAAATCAGTTTTTGAAAAAAAACCTGGACGAAGCAAATCTAAAAACAAACGAAAATTCTCTTCATCACCACGGTGTGGAGTCGCCGTTAAAAACAACATATGAGTTGCTCTTTTAGAAAGAATCTCACCCACTTTATACCTACCAGTTTTATCAATCTTAACGCCTTTCTTACTAGAATACCCATAAGCAGACATCTTATGAGCTTCATCAACTACTACAAAATCCCAAGTAGAAGCATTTAACTTATCAATAATATCATCCTGTTTAAGAAAATCAATTGATGTTACACAAAAATTAAGATTCTCCCAAACATTTTCACCCCAGTGAGAATCCATTAAGGCACGATTAACCAAGGTAAAATTAGTATTAAACTTTGTTTTCATCTCACGCTGCCACTGATACTTAAGATGACCGGGGGCAACAACAAGGACATTCTTTGCCATATTTCTATACTGAAGCTCTTTAATTGCAAGACCTGCCATAATTGTTTTACCAGCTCCTGCATCATCAGCAATTAAAAACCTAACTTTAGGATCACGCAATATATATGAATAAACTGCTTCAATCTGATGAGGAAGAGGATCCACCTGAGAAACATTAACAGCAAGCAAAGGATCAAACTGATAAGCCAATCTAAGAATATTAGCTTCAACCCAAAAGAAAAAATCCTCACTATTCTTAGAAAAAGATAAAACATCAGAAGTTACAACCTTAATCTGATTTAACTGAGACTCAGAAATCCTTAAAGTTTTAAAAGTCCTATTACTACAAAGAATTACTTCAAGAACATAATAACCAGCACGACGTTCAAACTTTTTCACTTCTGCTTTATCATTTAAAAAAGGAGCAGATATAATTTGTCCTTCAAATAATTCCAATATACTTCACCTCAAATCTTTCTTCAAAGAGAAAACTAAATAGTATCTCTAGCTCCTCCCCAAAGATCAATCAGTTGAATAGAAGTAAACGATTTAAAGGTTTTCAAAACGTGGGAGGAATATCATCATTACTAATAATTGAAAACTTACAGTCATCACAGATGCCGTCTGGATTATCTGTTTCATTAACTCCGCATATTCTACAAATCATTTTTTATCATCTTAATTTCTATATAATTTCTAAGGAAATTTTATTCTTTTAAATCCTTTGGTTATTTCTAAATATTCTCCATCATATTCCAATTTAGAAAGAATAGATCTTACAACTAATGACCGTAAGTTTTTCATACATTCGACCAAAATTTTTGATTCAATATGTTCTGCTCTATGAAAAATCTTATTTCTAACATTCAATATGGTTCTAATATCATAATCATAATCTTTAAAATCAATATTGTTATCTTCTATGAATTCATTTATTCTATCTCCAATTGGCCTTCGCTTTAATTCAGAAATTTTCTTTAAAAGTTCATCTTTTCTCTTTTGCGACAATTTTTCAAATGAGGAATGATTGATCAAGACTTGTTCTATCTCTGAAGTTAACCCACTTGGTAATTTATCATGCCCATAAATAAATTCATCAGTATTATACAAAACTAAAGATTCCAAACTAATATATGGGAAAATAAAGCAATTTGTAAGCATATTATCTTCAATACCTGCTAAATAAAAAGCCATAGGAAATAATAAATTATTCATTTTCAAAAAGTTTGGATCAGAAATTTTCGTTTCCATTTGATTAAGAAAGCCTATAACATCTTTTTCATCAATAATTCTTTCTTTAGGGAATTTTGCTGATTTTGTACCAAAAAAGTAACCAGAGGGCAATCCTTGAATCTTTGGTGAGATGTTATGACTTGTTCGCGAGATTCGAATACCTTGGCTAAATGATAGAAGCCAATTGATCTGATCAATTTCACTATCCCTATTTTCAATTGTCAATTTTATTTCATTAACATCTTTACCCGTTATATTAGAGGTAGCAGTAAATGTGATATAATCCGTTTTTTCTTCTTTCATCTTTTTAATAATGTCATCATAACCTTCTACTCTTGTAAAATTAAAATTACCAATTTTGAAATCATGGTTTAATTCAATATTTTTAATTGTATAAGAGATATTTGTAGATATCATCCTTTGAAAATATACATCAACTGTTTAATAATTGTGCCAAAGAAATGAAATTTAGTTACTTTTAAAAGAAAAACCCTAACATAATAATTAATGTCAAGGAGATTATCCAAAGAAAAAATCGATTTACTTAGAAAAGAAGTATTATCTGGAAAATCCAATTATCAAGTGGCACGAGAATTAAGTATCAGTGAGACAACTGTAAGGAATCATACAAAAGATATTGCTCGACCTAAAAATGTTGGTCCATGTATCAAAAAGGAACAATTTGAATTGTTTAAAAAGATACTGGAACAAGGTTATGTATACACAGATTCAAATAGAAATCGTCTCCGTGGTCTACAAAAACATTTTCCAATGATTAAAAGAGCAAACTATAAAGGAAGATCTCTTTATTTTTTGGAAGATTATAGCAAGACTGCATTAAATGCAATGATACAGCAGAAGGAATCAAGAGTTATTGGTTATCATGATCTTTCAAACATGTCAAAAATCTTTGATG
>JAEORV010000476.1 GCA_016840695.1 Promethearchaeota archaeon | reverse complement strand
ATTACATTTTTATTCACGCAGCATGGTGGTGGGCAAATATACTTACCATTAGTGTCTTATTTCTCTCGAGTTTAAAACCAATATTAAGATACCTCGTTTTACTTGTTTGGGTTTTATTGTTTGAGTATCTACAAGAAGCTTTAATTCATTGGGTAACTCACTTTCCCATAATTGGAATTCCTTATATAACGATTACACTAGTAATGGGATTAGTCTGCAGCGTGAGTTTTTTTGCCTTAGATATTCTGATAAAACTAAACCTTATCGAGAAGAATAAATAGATCGAATCAAAACATTCAAATACTATCTCTAATCTTGTATTTAGGGGAGTATTAACTCATATTCCAAGAAGAATAGCTTTTTATATATCATAAGTAGATAGTTATATAATTTTTTAAACAAAAAAGATGATAAAACAAAATGTTGCTTTTTGCCTTACCAATCTTAATACCTCTAGTTATATTAACGATGTTGATGTTTTTGCACAGCATCAGAACATGGAATCAAGAAAATAAGGATATTTATAAAAAGATTAATGAACTTGTTCACGCCATTCTTCAAATTGGATTAATAATTTGTTATCCGTTTTTCGTGATAAAATTTAGTGCTGGTGTTGATGGTATCGTAATGCCTACCGCAGAACAAGATTTTGATAACATGGGGCTCATAGCTATCTTTGGAGCAGTTTTAGGCTTGTGTTTATGGATGCTTTCCGCAAAAATTGGAGTTAAGAAACACCCTGAACGACTCGAGACTATTAATAACTACGATGTGTGGTGCAAACAATTTTTAGACGAATATGAAGTTGTTCTAAAACGAAAAATTACCCATATCCTCCCCCCCGGGGTTGTATGCGGCGTTATAGTTTTATTTGCCCTGTTTCAATTCATTCCGATAATTGGATACAAGTGGCAAGCGTATGCAATGTATTTCATTGTCATAATAGGCGTAGATTTTGCGTTTACATTCATTATCGGTGACCTCATACGCTTGTACAATTTTCAATACATGCCCCCCCTAGCGGGTGAGTTATTCAAGGCTGGATTAACTCCTGAAGAATTAGACTCTTATGCTAGTACTTCCGTAATGGTTTATGGTTTTGCTCCATTTATGTTACTTGATTTTCCAATCTTTATCATTATAATGCTTATAACAAGTGTTGCTGACGGAATGGCTTCGATGTTCGGTATAATAGCTGCAAAAAGAGGAAACATACACTTATTTCCGAAAGGAAGCAAGAAATCCATTGAGGGATACATTGGAGGAGCACTATTTACAATATTTAGTGTATATTTTGGAGTGGTATTTTCCAATTTCTTTGGATTTTCAGATCCAGCAGTATGGACGATGGAACTAACATTTATTATAGCAGTAATTCTAACAATAGTCGTTACTATTATAGACCTTGTTACCGTAAAAATAAGATTGCTGGATAATTGGTTGAATCCCTTAGCATGCGGAATAGTTTTAATTATAATTCTTGTAATAGCTGGAGTGCCACTTATTTAGCGGGATATAATCCTAAATTAATTAACCTTTTTCTTTTAATTTTTTATTAAAACACAATGAATTCAGATATGAAATAGAATCCAAAACTTGCTTCAAAAAAAAGGCGAAAAGAGTACTAGTACCCTGAACTAAAATTTTTTGAGCGTAGCTTTGATATTAGAGATCCCCGTGATAGCAATTGAATTCCAAATTGCTCTGAATAATCTCGTGAGAACTCCGTGACAATATTACAAATCATAATTCCTCCTTGAACTTCAGGTGCATCAACGCACGCTTTATGTAACTGCCTTAACTGCGTGATGGAAATTTCTCGCTTCCAGTCTCGAATGAATATTCCAAATAATGCTTCCCCGTTCCTTACAAGAGCATCAAAATTCCAGAATTTCCCCGATTTCCCCCTAATTTTCTGTGGCTCATCGATAACTTCGAATTTTTGAGATAATACCATTTTTGCTAGTTCGTTTAAATTTTTCTCGGCTAATGACATGACAACACTCAAATCTTTTTAATTATTAGTTTTATTTTGAACTATATAAATATTATCTAAATATCCCCGCAGATATTTCTTTAATATATGTGATACGGAGGTAATATGAGCCGATAATTTAGGAACAAGGGTTCTCATTAATCAATAAAATGCCCGACAAAAATCAATTCTCTCCCGATTAATCTTAGTCATTCACGAGTTCAAAGAGTTTATAGAGAGGGTAATGACCGTCAACATCAAGCCCATTCTTTGTGATAAACTCATGTACATTATTCTGTAAAAACTCAATTAGTTTTTCTGCTATAGTTTTGCAAATAGCTTTACATTCAAAAAAATCATCTGGTAACATCTTACAGCTTTTGTTATAATTCGAACAAAATTTTTTCATTGTCAGGGATAACCCCTCTGCCGGTAGTATTTTAAAATCGTCCCAGGTATCTATAAATCCCCCTAATCGACCTGGTGCAACACCCTGAATTGATAAAAGCAACACAACTGGTTTAATTCTCTGATTTAAATCTTCTTTTTCTCCATTTGTTTCAATTTCACATATGGAAATATATTTTTGCAGTAATTTTTCGGCCTCTTCTGCCTTTTTAGAATCTTTAATGCTCCACCCTGGAGCTCTTTTGCAATTAATTTCTTGATTGTCTGGATTTGAAAAATTAGTTGGATAGATCCAGCATTGTGGGGGTTTTATTCCCGTTTCATGAACGCTACATCCGTTTAAAGATTTATCAAACAAAAAACACTTTCCAGTTTTATCGTCAAACCTTAGATGGAAACTAAACACGTTGCTACGAATGAAATCATCCTTTGTTGCCCACCCGTTCTTTATGTATTCATTTGCTAATACTTTAGGTACATCTATCTTTATCGAACAACA
>JAEORV010000475.1 GCA_016840695.1 Promethearchaeota archaeon | reverse complement strand
TCGTTCATTCTTTTGAAATACCGCAATCTATTGGTTCTCTTAAATCTCTTAAATATTTGAATCTAAGCAGTAATAAACTTCAAAAAATCCCAGACTCAATTAGCTTTCTTACATCTCTAGAGCAGTTAGACTTAAGTCATAATAATATCCGAGAAATTCCTGAATCCATCAACTTGCTCACATCCCTCAAATGGGTGGATATTAGCCATAATAAGATTGATAAAAACTCTGACTCCCTAGAATCTCTATCTAAAAAGTTGACAGAATTAATAATATAAATGATGCATTCTTGGAAAAAACATTTTAAAGAATAATAACGAAGTAAATAACATTCATTTTAATTACAGTAAGAGATGGAAGTTATGACAGAAGAAAAGAAAATGATTAACGGTGGCGATGTCCTAATAGAATGTTTGCTTAAAGAAAATGTTAAGTACATGTTTGGAATTCCTGGCGGGCAGTTCATGACAATGTACGATGCTATTTATCGGTGGGGGAAAGAAAAGGGAATAAATACTATTATGTTTAGGCATGAGCAAGCTGCAGCACACGCCGCAGATGCATGGGCAAGAGTGACAAACACTCCCGGGATTTGTTTTGGAACTGTTGGACCAGGAGCCACTCACCTTGTTCCTGGTATTGGAGCAGCATGGAGCGATAATATTCCAGTTGTCGCAATTGTTCCTCAAGTAAATGCTGCATTAGATGACTCGTTTACTTTACAAGGAAATCTAGATCAAGTCGCCTTGTTTAAACCCATTACAAAATACCAAAGAAGCGTTCGTGATATAGAAAGAATCCCAGACGCCGTTCAAAAAGTATTTCGAGAAGCAACTGGAGGACGTCCCAGACCTGTATTATTAGAAATTAATGTAGATGCTTTTAAAAGTGAAATTGAAGAGGGAACGCTCCCAATTTTTGAAGCAGAAAGATATAGAGCGTTTAATAAACCTGCGGTTGATCAAGAATCAATCAAAAGAGCATTCGAACTATTAAAAAATGCTGAAAAACCATTAATAGTCTCTGGAGGAGGGGTGGCGCGAGCAGGAGCTTGGAATGAATTACAAGAACTCGCTGAATATTTACAAATTCCAGTAATCACGTCGATTATGGGAGTTGGTACGCTAACAAGTAATTCTAAATGTTTAATCGGTGCAACGCCTGCCGGGGCTGGAATGCAAGCTGTGATGGAGTCTGATGTAGTATTAGCTCTTGGATGTAAATTTTCATTCACAATGGTACATGGAGTAGAACCTTTTTGGAAAACTAGCCAAAAGTTAATACAAGTTGATATCGATCCCTCAATCATTGGACGAGCCAAACCGGTCACTTTGGGCATTGTAGGCGATTGCCAAATGTTTTTACAGCAGCTCTTAGAAGAAGTGAAGAACACTGAAAAGGTTCAAAATAGAGAATGGTTAGAAAAAATGGCCACTTCAAGAGAAAGGTATGTTAGAACCACGATTAAAAAAAGCTCTAAAGATAAAGTTCCGATCATGCCACAAAGATTGATAAAAGATGTTTTCGATTTCATGGATGATGATGCCATAGTAATAGTTGATGGCGGAGATATCGCTGCTTTTGCTGTAGAACAAATAGATGTTCATAAACCTCGACCACCTCTTTCGACCGTCCAAGCAATAGGAATGGGGCATTTAGGCACCGCAGTACCATATGGAATTGGAGCAAAACTCGCAAAACCCGATAAACAAGTCATTGCAATTGCGGGTGATGGAAGCTTCATGATTAATATTCAAGACTTAGAGACTGCTGTCAGGTTAGGATTAAAAAACTTGATTTATGTTGTTGGAAATAACTCAGCGTGGGGTATGATAAAGTCTGGTATTAAGTTAATAATGAATCAACGCTATATCGACTGTGATTTTCCAGACTTTGATTTTGGTAAATGCGCTGAAGGATTCGGTTGCTATGGAGAAGAAGTTACTGATCCTAAAGAGTTAAAACCAGCCCTCGAAAGAGCTAAAAACTCTAACAAACCAGCAGTACTAGATGTGAAGATTCAATTTGCTATTCCAGATGTAACAAAATTAATGGGGAGTGCTCTATAATCTCATGTCTGCTAATGATAAATATCTTGAAGGGAAAGGTGCCTTGATCACGGGAGGAGCGTCTGGATTTGGAAGAGGTGCTGCATACGCATTAGCAGAAAAAGGTGCAGACTTAGTATTAGTAGATATAAACGAAGAACTCTTAGAAGAAACTTCGAAGAAAGTTGCCCAAAAAACAGGACGGAAAGTAGTACCAATTTTATGCGATGTTTCGAAATCCGATCAAGTGAAATCGATGGCAAAACAAGCGTATGAGGAATTAGATAATATCTTTGTTGTATTTAATAATGCAGGGATCGCAGATCAGTCTCTCCGTCCTATAACAAAAGTAAAGGAGGTAGACTGGGATCGGTTAATGGACGTGAACTTGAAAGGGCAGTGGCTTGTCATGAATTCCTTGTTGCGAAAAATGAAGAAGCAACCGTTTGAACCTCTTGCAGGAAAAGTGATTTGTACTTCTTCATTAGGAGCTTTTACTTTATCACCTGTACTTCCCGCCTATTGCATTTCAAAAGTTGGCGTTATTGCCATGGCAAAAATCTTTGCTAAAGAATTAGCCCCAAAAATTACCGTAAACTCGATTTTGCCCGGGTTTCACACTACGGGAATATACTTGAACTCAGAAGATCTCATAAAAACGATGATGAAAGCAGGAAATATAACACTCCCATTGGGTCGAATTGGTACGGTTGACGACGTGGTAAACCTTTTTATGTTTTTAGTATCTCCAGCTTCAGACTATATTACGGGGCAGTATTTTATCGTGGGTGGGGGATTGCACATATAATAAAATTGATTCCTTTCAGTGGTTAAAGTA
>JAEORV010000474.1 GCA_016840695.1 Promethearchaeota archaeon | reverse complement strand
AATATTCCACTGTCATACTAAAAGTCAAGCCGTAATATTCACTCACTGTATTCCATATAGAGCCCATTTTTGCATAATTTAATTCTAAAAATTTCGAGGCTACATGATGATAAAGCGAATCATATAATTCAGGATATGCAGTTGCACCTAACCTTAATAAAGTCAATTGCCACATGGATCCTTCTAATTGTGGATTTAGATCAGATCCGACTGGTTCTCCGTTACCACCAACAATGAGCCAGTTAGTTTTCTTAAAACCTTCAATCATTTGAGCAACTAATAGTTTTACCCTTTCTACACACCAAGCACTATCGGTGCTATTTGCAGGATCGATAAATTTTAGGACACACGCAAGCCCTATGTAATATCCTGCGAGTTCGTCCCTGCTTGTATAAAGCCTGACTCGCCACTTGCTATAATCTCCCGTTCCATTAAAATGTCTAGTATGCTCATCAAACATCCAGGGGTGATATTGCCTGCTTTCAGGTGAACATACAAACCTAGCTGGTGTTCCTGGATAATATGGACCAATGCCTCCGTTAGGGGCTGCCAACATATTGCTAAAACCATATACCATCTTTTTTACCATTCGTGTGGCATTGTCTAGCTCGTCTTGATTTCCTTCCAACATTGCTACTTTATACTTGAAGCACTGCGAAGCCAGTGCGTATCCTAAAGCGAGCGCCCCATTGTCCGTACTAAACCATTCGTCGACCTCGTCATAAGAACTATTTTTAAATTTTATATTGACGCTAATATTAGTTCCCGTCATGTGATATTTTTCCATTTGTTCGTCGTAAATGAGTGCCATTTGTTCTAAAATAGTCGTATTTATTTGAGCTAATGGGGTAAAAAAATCTGTATCTGGAGGTGTTAAATTGTATGTAAACGATGCTACATCATTAATGATGTATAAACACGCTCCTAAATACCCTCCAAAACCGATTAATGGAAGCATGAAAACAACAGCAATTACAGAGTTTTTTTTCCGAAGGTTCTTTCTTGTTCTAATCCTCATTTAATTCACTCACTCTCATTTTTTAAATTATATAAAATATGTAATTAGTAATATAGTGGTCACTATGGCAGAAATGAGGATTATAGAAAGGATAATCCCTAATCTCAAGTAAAATGTCTTTTTCATTTCTCCCCTGCGAACTTCTTTTGGAAAGCTCTTTAGATTATCAATATATTTTTTTAATAAATTCTTTTCTTTCAATTTCATAGTAATCTTGATTCTATAGGTAATCGTTTCAGTCTTAAATTCAACCATGTCAATAGGAACGCATAAATACAAGATTATAAATAAAATTACAACTATCATGAAAAATGTGCTAAGTAAGTTGTCGAGAATTATCACCAAAGTGTCAGCAAGAGCCCAACCTTGCACCTGTTGCAAGGTCATCATGATCAATAACCATCCAATAAACGCAATATCAAAGAAATCTAATTTTCGGAACCATTTCTGTGTGTTTACGGACTCCACATTATTAGCAGCGATATAATGAAATTTAAAGCTAAATTTCCTTTTAAACTTGAAAATCTTGCTATTTTCATCAAAATGAAAGGTCTCTCCTCCTTTATTACTAAAATCGTAAGAAAAACTTTTAACAAGCAAAATAGTACCGTAAATTAAAGCCCCCCAATATACTAATGGTCCAAATAAAACCATCTGAACATGCATTATTATTGCGCTAATGAATAGCATTAATCCAAAGACCAAATTAAAAAGTTGATAGTGCCGGGAATTTACATCTGAAAGCGAATCTATTCCCTTATCAGTTTTTACCTCTTTTTTAATATCACAACCCAAGAATTCGCTAAATTCTTCTGTAAACTGGGCTTCACTTTTTCGTTTTAAAGGTGAAAACCACATTTCATATACTCGATCTTTTGTTGCGATCTCGTAATAATTTTGAGGGAGCATAACAAGTAGCATTAAAGCTATTATTTCTATTATGGAACATATCGTGAGCGTCCAAGAAAACACATACTCTGGCGCCCCTCTATGAGCACCAAACAACGGGATTGCCGTCATTAGCTGTAATCCAATAAACGGCATTAAAAGCACGATCCACGACAATTTAGGACCGAGATGATTATTCTGATACCTGACTGCCTCAATATCTTTTCTCGGAATTTCAGTCAACCAAGGACAGGCAGGTCTTTTCTCGTAAAAGAAATAAAAATTCTTGGATTGAGAAAATGTACCCTTAAAGAGGCTCAAAAAGAAATACAAGAAGAGTCCAAAACTAATTCCAAAAGTAGGTATTCCCATGGGGTAAAAATATGACGGTCCTCCGAGAGAGAAGAAACTCCCATATGGTGAATCGTCTCCTAAGGCAGTTCCAAAAACTATCAGCGTATATAAGCAAACGATGAGAAATAAAATTGCTACGGTTAATCGAGTAATAGAAACTGATCTAAATTTAATGGACTTCTCTACTGGTTCTCTTAAGTCTCTCTCTTCGATTTTTCCATACGCGTTTTCGTGCAAGGAATATGGTGCAATGAAGTATTTAGACGCAACGATTGCTCCTATAATCATTATTAAAATGTCAAATATGAGGGATAGATTATACCCACTAATCGTTACGCCAAAGTCAGTACCTATCAAAAGCAACACAATGCCTATTAATATTATAACCAAACCTATAAGTAAAGAGATGATGCGCAACTTCCGTCTTTTAGGATCGGTTTTTCTTAGCTCTTCGATTTCTGCTTCGCTTAACACGCTCATTCATTCTCACATCTATTAATTGGATCAATAAATCATTTTTAACCTTGATAGCTTATAAAGTTTTAATTTTATACTAACAAATTCAACATGATAGAAGTTGAACTATCATGAAAGTATACCAAAAATAATTTCATTCACTTATTCAGGAC
>JAEORV010000473.1 GCA_016840695.1 Promethearchaeota archaeon | reverse complement strand
AATTATCATCGGGTAATTCAACAACTATATCTGGTTCTGTTGGAAGTCCGTATCGTTTTATATTAATAGCGTCTGGATGACGTCTCCATAATCTTTTTTCAAGAAATTTTTCGTAAATTGTACCAATCCTCTGATTTAGCCAAACGTAGATTTTTTTGTTGTTTAAACTTATAGCACTTTGAGTAAGTTCTTGGTAGTCAATTGCTATTCTGTCTTGAGCCTCTCCGTCTAAACGATTTCTTATGTAGATCTCTGCGTCTCTTGAGTTATCGTATTTTTTAAGAATTTTCCTTACATCTGGATCAAAATCTGAGACATCAAATTGTTCGTTCTCTTCGACAGAATCGTCTGGATCTAGGTCGTTAATTTCTACTTCGTCGTCGAAATCTAATTCATCATCTAATACGTTACCATATTTAATTTTAGCAAACGCTTCATCTATTACGAAAGATTTATGTTGATAAGACCAAACTTCCGGAACTTCTAATGCAATTCCCTCCAAATTTTTCTTTGTTTTGATGGGAATTCCTGTCGAATCTTGTTTCTCCTTAGCCTTCACCAATAACATATCAACCAATTTTGCCTTTTCTTCTGCCAATACGTTAACGGTAGACATACCACCAGACTCTTGTAACTCAGTTTTACGTATATCTGACATATCTTCGTAATATTTAGTTAAGGCGGGATCTTCAGTAACTTTAATTTCCATTACTCCTATATGTTTATCGCTAGCTATTGAAATTAAAGCGCAAGTTCTTTGCCTAATTTTATTTACTCCTAATATAGTTATATAATAATCAACGTTAGAATATTCTCTAAATTCTGGAGAAATAAAAATAATATTAATATTTTTCTTACCAGCGGCAATTCTAATAAGATTTTCGATATTATCTTTCGCAATGGTACTTCCGGCGCCGTGCATATCGGGATCTTCATCTTGATATATAACGTCTCCTGGTACGAAATGATTTCTAATAACATCACCGGTTTCTGCAACGGAATAAGTTACATAAACGTGGAAAGGTGGTTGTTGTGTATCATCGTAACCAAGATCAACAACAAACGCATTATTGATGTCGTTAATATTACAATGAACTACATAGTTTCTTTTAGAAAGATTAGCATACATTCTAATTAGTCTTCTAGCAAAACGTGACTTTCCGCTCCTAATGAAACCGTTCATTTCAAAAATCCAACCTTCTTTATTGACTAGGGCGTCAGTCATAACGTTAACCAACGTTTCTTTATCTCTTTTTTTATCGAGAATGTATGAGTTAACAGCTTTTCTAAAGAAAATATCTGCTAGATATCTAAACCAAAGAATATCTCTATAACTAGCCTTAAGATACCAACGTTTTGCTACGCTTTTTGGATCTTTGTAGTTCACCCTAGGAAAAAATTGGTGTTTAGCCATAATCCTCTCGCCTTTTTTAACAAAAGGATTAACAGCTTCCGATAATGTACTACTAATAGCCTTTCCGAAGTCTTCCATCTTTATTCATCATTTAGTTTTCGTCTTCGTACTCCTCTTCGTCTTCGTACTCCTCTTCGTATTCTTCTTCATCATCCTGATAATCGTCGTCAGTTTCCCTAGTTCTGGGTAATATCCTTTCTCGTTCGTAATTACTTTCATATGCGTCTGTTACAGGATAACTAGATTCGGGTTCGATAGGAACGTTGCCTTCTAACCTCTCTTCCTCGTATTCTTCACATTCAATAACTTTTTGCATACGTCCTGGTACGTGTCCCCTTTTGACGACTTTACATTTTCTACCCTTCAACGTAGTACTAGTTTCGCCACTTTTCATAACTATTTCTACGTCATTCTTCTCTCTAGCTATGCGTTTATAAGTTTCTTTAACGCCCCTTCCAAATTGCACTAAACCTTCTCTAAATTTGTCTGATTTAGAATTCTCTTCTTCTTGGGTCACGGAAATTCATCCTCATCCTCATCAAATGTGTCAACGCTTGTTTTACTTGTTTCCTCTATTTTTGTTGCCATTTTTTTAGCTTGATTCGTCATAGCATCAGAACTCATAACACCAGCAAGTGTTTTTTCATATACAGAGGCCGCTTCACTAGTCATTTTTCGTATATCACCAAATACTAGTGAGTCTTCGTAAAACATCGTCAATCGAATATGTTCATCTAACTGATATAAATACATTGATTTGAACAATAATAAAAGTTTTTTGGATGCTAACTTGGACTTTATCATAGGATTTACGTTCTTATGTTTCTCAATTAAATTGATTAAATTTTTAATTCTATATCGTATCCTAGAATTCTTTGCACGTACCGTGGCTTTAAGAGCTTTAAATAAAAGTTTTAACGAAGTTTTAAGCGCATCGTCTATTTCCTCGTCAGTTTCCATTTCATCTAAACCAGCAAAAAAATCCTCAACGTCATTTTGCTTTAACTCTAGTTCCCTGTTGTATTTTTCGACAAAATGCATTAACTTAACGGTATCGCCTAACGCTTCAACTATACTTGATAGTTCGTCACGTTTAAATGAGAGTCCCAATGTTAACCATCCCCAATTTACTCAATTCGTTGATCGTTTTATTAATTATACCAATTCCTCCGTATACTCCGCCATCTAACATACTTTCCAACGTTTGTATTCGACTATCCATAACGAAATAAACTACTAAAGCACCAATAAACGCTCCGATAAGTATAAAAACAATTGCTATAACAACATCTCTTATATTAGTTGGTCTACTTTGATAAACCCATTTTTTATTAACGTCTTGTATATCCAAATCTTCTAAAGTTTTCTCAAATACCATATCAATGTTTAATTTATTACGTTCAACACGTGATCTCTCCATTTCAATAATTCTATCTAAAACTTCTTGACGAGCTATTAATTTTTGAACTAAATAAACT
>JAEORV010000472.1 GCA_016840695.1 Promethearchaeota archaeon | reverse complement strand
TAGGTAACTAAAATGGTAAGACTTATCGAAGTTGAGGGCTCCCATTTTGAAATGGGCGTGCAGCAAGGACAACAAGTCAAAGAAAGTTTTTGAGAAATTTTTTGATGAAATACTTAATTCTGACCTTGTAAAAGGTGTTAAACCAAGATTTCTTACAATCGGAGCAACGATCATGTGTGTTCCTAAAAAATTAGAATTCTGGGTAACAGACACGCATCCTTGTCAATCTCAACAAGACATGTTTAAACTCTAGAGTTTTCTCGGCTTTCTGAGACAATATGGAAGCTAATCTCTTTAACAACCCCTGATTTTTCTTGTATCAAGGTCCTTACAATGTTTTCTGTGTCTCCATAATCTTGAGTATATGTAAAATTACAGCTCACGTTTTTCCCTTCTAAATTCAAATTCTCAAGCAGTTTTTGCATGGCCGGTGCGGGTTTTCTTGCCCATATTGGACCGCAAATGATCAAATCATCGTGATATTCAATTTCGGTATTAAGTTTTATTGCCTTTTTCGCTAGCTTTTTCTTTCTTATAGAAATTTGAAAGACTCGTAGAAGATTACCCGGTGCAAATTCCTTTATCTCGCATTTCTCCCTTTCAGCAATTTTTTCAGCAATAGCTCTATTATGTCCTAACAAGCTATAATATAATACTATTTTTGACATGCTCACTTCCCTTTTTCATTATTCTCGAAAGTAAAGTATTTTCCCACGCTTATCGTGAACTTCTCTTTTGATCGGAATTATTTCTAACAATTTCTTGATGAATTCAGTAAATATCTCATAAGGAATAAGAAGCCCAGGTCCACCTGGAAAATCAATATCAAATCCAACGAAATAGCATGAAAAGGAATCTCGTCTTTTTGAAAAAAACGATTGAATTTGTTCAAAATCGATAAACACAACGTCTTCCACGTTTTTTATCTTAATTGGAAATACCTCAACATTGAAATTCAGAACATCTAGACTTTTCTGAATCCATCTTTTATTGGTTAAAATGTATATATCCTCGTAAGATTTAATTTGCTTGAAGCTCAAATTGATTTTTTTCATTGACTTTTGATATGTCAAATATATTCCAAACGCAACAATTCCAAAAGCAATTGAGAGGATTGTTAGCAGAATACCTGCGATGAATAATGGATATAATGCAGTATTAATTAATAATAATACAATTGGAACAATTAAAGTTAAACTAATTGCACTAAGAATGAATATTGCTTTAGTATTCTTTTGATTCGCTGGGTTGATTTGGCTCCGTTGCCATATAATTTTCTCGTCATTTAACAAGTATTGTTCAATTGGTTTCATGATAAATAACACTAGTAATTATTATCTTGTTAAAAGTTATTACAAATATTAATATAATGGAAGCAAAATAATTCAACAATAGAAAAAAATCTTTTTAATTTCTAAATATGTAATAATCATGGTAGCAACCAAGGAAGAAACAGAAACTCTGTTTAAAAAAATGATGGAAGGTTTAGAAGGATGTACTCAGACTGACGAAACCTATCAAGAAGACATGAAGGATTTTGACGGGGAAATTAGCCTTCAATGGGATATTTGTGGAATAATCGGGTATCAAGTCTTTTCGAAAGAGAATTATTCTTACAAGTTTGGAGAGAAAATAGACAATCCTGGTGTAACTCTCGATATAACAGACATAGACCTTGCGTGCAAGTTCTTTAGATGCGAACCTTTTGAGTTCACGTTCGTTCCGGCTGCGGGCGGGAAGTTTGAAATAATGCATACTATAGGTTGGGAGGTTGATGGGACGGGAAAAAAGAGTAAAAGAAAGAAACTATCAAAACCTTTTGTCACTGCGCAAGTCGACGTCACGAAAGGATTCCACCCGTTTATGTTTTCAAAATTACCAATGTTTCGAGAATGGGTAAAAAAGAAATTTGATGATGTGGAAGAATATGGCGCCTATATACCCATTAATCAATCTCTTGGAACGTTTGAAAATCAAATTCTCCCGATGAAGGTCTTCAAGCACTTTATTGACAATGCGTGCAACATTGTTGTCCGTGACTGTCCCTGCCGAGTTCACTGGGAGTGTAAGGACCACGATCACTCGTTAGGGTGCATGATGATGGGAAAAGCTACTTTAGAAATGGCGATGCCTCCAGAAGATAGAGGTCATGTGGCAACAAAGGAGGAAGCCTTGGAGCATGTAAGACTTGCTATTGAGAATGGATTAATTCCTATTCTCGGGACATCAGTAATGGAAGCTGAAGCAAGCGACGTAAAAGATACTGGACATTTCATGTCAGTGTGTTTCTGTTGTTCCTGTTGTTGTATTAATGGAAGAGTCATGTCAAAATCCTCAGTTGATGTCATCAATTTATTTCATAGAATGGAAGGCTTGACTGTTAAAGTCGATCAAGATACGTGTGTCGGATGCGGAGATTGCCTCGAGGCATGCGTCTTTAAGGGAATGGAAATGATTGACGGGAAAGCAAGAGTAAATCAGAAACGATGTTTGGGGTGTGGAAGGTGTGAAAGTACTTGTCCTAACGGAGCAATCTCGATCGAAATCAGCGATCCTAGCCGTGTTAATGAGTTAATTAAAAAATTAGAAGCGCATGTTGACGTGACCTAATTTTTTTAAAATTGATTCAAATAATCCTCACATGCATTTAATAGAGTGTCTTTTCATCATATATTTATAGAAAAAAAATTTAATCACATTAGATTTTAAGATTTAACTGATAAAACCAACAAGGTGAAAATTGGACTCCCATTGTTTTAATTATCATATTTAAATATATGAATATATATTGAAATGCAATTTTAGGTAAAAAATTTCTATAATGTGATTAAAATATGGAAGTCAAGGGTTAATCAAATGGTAAAAATAAAAAAAAAACATTTAGTCAACACGGGGATA
>JAEORV010000471.1 GCA_016840695.1 Promethearchaeota archaeon | reverse complement strand
TCGATATGGGCGCTTATTATCCAATAGCTACGACAGATCCTTATGTTCCACATAATTTTACAGGAATTATACCATCTTCAGTTAACCAAATAGGAAACACGGTAAGTTATTACATCTACATGGAAGATTATGCAGGGAATTGGGAACACGAAGATCCCGGAAATTTCGTAGAGTCCGAGATTTATACTTATACAGTTGGCGCGTCTCCGCTTGATGAAGATTTCATAGATTTCAATTATGTATATGAAAAACCACTTGTTTTTAGGTTTGTTGATTACCTCGAAGAGAACGGCGTTAACTTGTTGCATGTCATGTACGAATTCGGCATTACAGCTTTAGACTTGGCGCCCTTATTTGGTAGCTTAGTTGAATCCTTATATCACTCTGATGTTGATGGTAGTTATGTAGTAGGGTTGATCATGGACGATCTTACTAAAGCTGCAAATGTAGTTGCTGATTCGGGGCTTGGATTTGGCGTGTTAATAAAAATGATGGGCGACGAGTTAGGATTTACTTTCGAAGATCTCATGGATTTTGCGATAAAACGCATTTTCTTACCAACAAATGGAGATTTGAACGAAATGGCTGCCGAAGTTTTGACAGCATCTAACTACGACCAGTTAGAAAATTATTTTGAGAACGTCTTAGGTGTTACTAAACAAGATATAGTTGATTATCTCTTTCCACCGACCATATCTATATATTTAGGTGACCCTCATAAGCCGGAATATAGAAGCGTTTACGCGATAAAAGTTACATTAGGATCTTCAACTATCGAACTTGAAGGAGGCATCATTGAAGACTGGGAATACGATGACGCAAGAGGAGGTCCGTTTGCCAATTGGCTTGACTTGGTTAGAACCGCAAATTGTACAAATGGTCAATTTGGAGGAGCAGGCTTGTTTATAATGGATATTGCAGGTATAGACGACATTCATGAAACGATGATGTACTTGCTTAACACCGAAACGCGCGCGATACCTCAACAATTCCCCGCAAGTGAATTCCAACTATATTTTAATTCTCTTATTGCCATGTCATCATATTTCATTGTCGGAAGCTTTGCATATGTAGGAGTTAAGAAGCAACTCATTAAACGCAATATAATTTTTAAAAATGTCGAGAAGGAATTTGGTTTAAAGAAGAAGAAAGGCGTGATAAAATAAAAATTCTTTCCACCAAAGGAGTTATGGGTATTTAAGTTAATTTTCTATTCAAAAATTAGTCAACTATCGCTTAAATTTCGTTGATATAATTAACCGTGTTTTTCTTAATTGGGTTTTTATATTAATATAATATTGTTTATTTAATTAGCTGTTTGTGTCAAAGTCAAACACTTTAAATGTATCCTAACATATGAATAATCTTAACAAAAGTATTATTTGTATTTGGTAAAAAAAATAAAGTGAAAATTATGAAATATGCATTGGTAGATGGAGCATTAGGCCATACAGGCTCCTTTCTTGTGAAATTCTTATTAGAATCTGGTGAGTGGCATGTAGTCGCTACGGATTTAGCCCCTGAAGAGCGAGATAAACTAATGACAAAGGAAATCATATTCAGTAGGGAGCTAGAATACATAGATTGTAGAAAATGGGTAGGAGACAATTTAACATATATTTCGACTGATTTGACAAAAAAAGAAAGCCTTAAAGCATTATTTTCGAAGGATATTTTTTACGATAATAAAGAGAATTACGATGTTATCTTTCATCCTGCATCGTTATACGATTATTTTGCTGAGTACGAACTCCTTCATAAAATCAATTATGGGGGGCTAAAAAATTTATTAGAGGTCATGACCGAATATTCTGGGCAAACGAGCACGTTATTACCTCGATTCATTCACTGGTCGACATGTGGTGTGTATGGTGAACCTATCTATTCGCGAAATAAAAAGGGATACATACACCCTATCAGCGAAGATTCGCCTTTTGATCCTCCAAATAATTATTCGGTAACCAAGACAGAACAAGAAATACTCATTCATGAATGGGCTGAGCAGCATTCAGATTTTAAATGGACAATCATTCGTCCTGCTCCAATATATGGACCATATCAAACCTATGGAGCGTTTCATATTTTCTACATGATTAAAAAGTTAGGTTACTTGCCCTTACCGAAATTACCTAAGAAGAAGAAGTTGATGATGCCGATGGTTCACGTGGAAGATCTAGCAAGAGCAGCAATCTTCTTAGCAGGAAAAGAGGAGGCAGTTGGGGAGGCTTACAATTTATGTGGCGAACCTGTACTACAAGAACATTTCTTAGAATTTTGTTATAAATTATTAGGTGTAGAATTCATGGTAATCCCAACTACTTGGTTTTATTACAGTCTTAATGCAAAGATTCTTTTTTGGCTGGCTAAGCTAAAGAACAAGAAAGCAAGAAAGCTCGGTAATCGTCCTAAAATCGATCTTCCAATGGCGGGATACCTTACGCATCAGTATTATTTTTCAAACCAAAAAATAAAGAATTTAGGCTTCCAGTTTGAGTATGGAGATTATCGTACCGGTACATATCATACAATTAAGTGGTACATGGATCATGGTTGGCTTCCAACCGAATATTTTGAATTGCCTGAATTTGTTTCAACTGAGCCCAAACCAGCAATTAAACCTAAAATAGAATATAAAACACCCATGGAAGGAGGAAAAGTGTTCAATTGAACATGAGAGGTGAAAATAGATAATGGGATTTATAACAACATATATTTTATTAACTGTTTTAGGATACGTCTCCCATATTTTCTATCATAAATATGGATTGCCAAAAGGAAAAACAGCATGGATAGCCTATTATAGCATGGGTGTAGTAGGAGGATTGTTACTTCTGGATATATTGATTTTTATAGGGGTTCTTGATTTTATTTTTCCTGTATTAAATAATCTTCCATGGGTT
>JAEORV010000470.1 GCA_016840695.1 Promethearchaeota archaeon | reverse complement strand
ATTTGTAAATTATTTTAAAGAACCAGGTCAAAGTTTTTCAGTAACCCATTTACCAGAAGCGTGTAAAATGAACGAAGGAGATATCTGCAGATTCGAAATAAGATGGTAAATAAAGCTTTCTTAATTAATAATCAAATTGTAACTACTTCTTAAAGCATGACGCGAAGTGTTATCTTAAACTCATCGCATTAATGTAATTTCTTAGGATTTTCTCACTTTTAACAGCTAGTTCATCTAGTCCAGTTTGGCGAAACAGCTTGACTGCTCGATCAAGGATATTAGCTATATTTTCTTCGTGCCTTAAATTATCGTTCATCAAGATTAAAAATCATTTCTTACTATTTATACAGATATATTATGGAGATGTTACATATCAATGTGATTGTTTAAATAATTTTCTCTTCTGTTTTGGATAGAAAACTCATCTTTTCTGATAGAAATATTTTTATAGGATCAGATTTTCAGAATAATATTATGGCTGATATCTTTGATACGCTCCGGCAGATGTTTTGGATTCCTCTTTGTATGATATGGATCATTCTATGTGTAATCTTTGGACCTTGCTCACTTGGAACATGATCCCATTTCTTTCTTTTATTAAATACTTAACAAATAATCTTAACGATCTTGGTAGCTTGATTTAAACTTATTTCTATCTTATTTTCTGATAGGTGGCTTCACTTTTCATTGGGAAATCCTTTAATACAATCTTTATGTAACTTAAGTATTATGGCTGAATTAACTTGTGAAGGGAATATAATTGCCATTGCCTTGATTTGGATTATCATTATGTTTAAGACTTGGTGGTGCGCTGTATTTGGATGCTAAATAATTTTTTTTATTTGTTCTTCTTTTTTTTTCCTTTTGGCTGGAAAACATAATATTTTCTAAATAGCTATATTTATATTTTCTAAATTAATTTATATTGTAAGGATATCATATAAAGGAGTTATTTATACAGTGTCTACCTCGCTTTTAAAAAAAGCTTTAACAAATTATCTTGCCGAAATTGAAGGAGTTCAAGCAGTTGCCGTCTGCGACCGTGATGGATTAATCATAGCTTCAGAGGGTAGAGAAGAAGCCGGAAGTGAAAATGTGATAGGCGTGATCTCTACTATTTTAGATGGTTATATAGAAAGAATAAAAAGTGAATTTGGAACAGAATCCACTTTTTTTAATATAACGACTACTGGTGATAAAAAATTTGCTTATTGTTCAATGGGTCCTCATTCTATTTTAACTTCTATTGCTAATCAAGAAACTTCTGATGTTGCATTAAGAGTGTTCTCAGAACATATCGCAGGAAAAATCGAGCTAATTTTAGAAGAAAACGAGAACATCTCGCTTGAAATTCCTGAAATTATCCGTGTATTATCCAAAACGAGAGGAGGAAAATTACCTGCAGGAGAATTCAGTAATAAATTAATCTTAACAGGAGATTATCAAGTTGGAAAAACATCGTTAATAAAACGATTTATCGACAATTCATTTAATGAAAGCTATATTTCTACATTACAGGTTGAAATAAGCAAGAAAACCATGAAGGTTAGTGCTGAAACTAAAGTGAATTTTATAATCTGGGATATTGCAGGACAACGTAAAACAATTAAACCAAATTTCTATACAGGAGCAAACGCTGCATTCATGGTCGTTGATAGAACTCGTAATGAAACACTTGAAAACATTAATGTTTGGTACGACGAGATAAAAACGATCATAAAAGCTAAAATTCCGGTCATATTAGTTGGTAATAAAACGGACATGGTAGACTCTATAGAGGTTAGCGAAGAAGACCTAAGGGAGTTTGCTCAAAAACGGGGATTCCATTATATATTAACTTCTGCCAAGACTGGAGAGAATGTAAACGACATGTTTCTATATGTTGCATACAAAGTAATGGAAACAGTATGACGAATTGTACATTATTTATTTAAATTTATATTAGCATTTCATATAATAATAGATAATTAAGTTATCAACTCTAAAAAAATTAAAAATGGAGGTTAATAACAAAAGGAGGTTGAAGAAAAATTTCACAGATTTTAAGCATTCAATTCAACGACATACTTGCTACATGAAACGCAGCAGGATACTTAATGGGATTTTCAATTAAAGAGATAAAATATAAGAATAAATATCTGTTATTTCTTACTGACCCCAAGAAAGCGGGGCCACGATTCAGTTTTAAACTAAGGGGAAAGAAAGTGGGAACGATTCCAGTGGTGTTAAATAACATAGAACCAACGCCAATATATAAATTAGTAAACAGCCGAAAGGGAACCTCAATTCACAGAATCACATTAGATTTTGATGTTAAAGAATATCTTAAGCTTCTAATCAGGAGGAAAGAACTGAAGCCAATTGAGTTTAGAAAAGAGAACTCTTCAATTCGTCTATACATCGATATCTTCATGTATCCCAATGAACCATATCTGATAACATTTTTCACGATAAAAAATATATCGGATTATGATTTAATAGATTTTTCAATGTATTTCGTTTTCGACTTCGATATCAATGGTCTTGAGGGATATGACAACGATAATTCGGGATACGACGCGTTAAACGACATTATTTATCAATACGACATAACTACATTATACGGCGGTTTTTCGACGATTTCAAAACCAACTCATTTTGAGTCGTGCTTGACGAAAAATTTGAAGATCGATAACGAAAAATTGGATCTCTCTAACACGTTGTTCGATAAACCGGGAGAATTAGCTTCAGCCTTGCAACTCGCATATTTAACTCTGCCACCGGACCATTCATTTCAAACAGCTTTCGTTTTATCGGGAGGATTTAACAAAGAAGAATTGATTAAAAATATTAGCGAGGGAAAAAAAAGAGCAATGAGATATCTTAGTCAAGTCAATAGATCTATAAAATCCGAACAGAGAAATC